>CBINPH010000340.1:0-3477 GCA_966252445.1 uncultured Chitinophagaceae bacterium
CACCGGAATCGCCCCATCTACGGTGGCGTATTACAACCGGCCCCAGCTGAGCAATCTGGCGATGGGCGAGGGACCGGTGCTGCGGGCCGGAGCCGAGATGCTGTCCCTGAAACCATACCGGGAAACGCCGGCCTACCAGACCTACCACCTGGTCCGCGACCGCAGCCCGGCAGGGCCATGAGCTTCCCGGGGGACTTGGTTTCCGGCCTGACTTGCCTTATCTTGTACTGCCGTCAAGAACCGGAATATCCATTCGCCCATGAAGATCATCGCCATACTATGCTGCTGCAGCCTGCTGCCCGGGTGGGCTGCCGCCCAGGAAACACAGCCGGGACCGGCGCCGCTGCTGACCAATGTCACCCACCGGCATACCCAGATCCTGGATGGTTCCTGGCATTACCTCATCGACCCCCTGGAGACCGGCTATTTTGACTATCGTCACCAAGTCAGCGCCCGCGGCTTTTTCCAGGACCGGAAGGCGGCCAGCCCCGAGGAACTGGTGGAATATGGATTTGACCAGGCACCCACCCTGCGCGTGCCGGGGGACTGGAATTCCCAGGACTCCCGCCTGTTGTACTACGAGGGTACGCTCTGGTATCAAAAGACCTTTGTCTGGCATCCGGTTTCCGGCCAACGCGTGTTCCTGCATTTCGGGGCGGTCAACTATGATGCCGTGGTGGCGATGAACGGGCAGATGCTGGGCAGGCACACGGGAGGCTTTACGCCCTTTGATTTCGAAGTGACCAAACAGCTGAAAGAGGGGGCGAACACCGTGGTCGTTAAAGTCAGCAATGTCCGCCGGCGCGACGGCGTGCCTACGGTCAATTTCGACTGGTGGAACTATGGGGGCATCACCCGGTCTGTGCGCCTGGTGGTGACGCCGAATACCTTCGTGCAGGATTATTTCCTGCACCTCACGGACCCCGAAAAAGGCACCATTGAAGGCTGGGTGCAGCTGAATGGCCCGCAGCCGTCCGCGGCGGTGACCCTGGAGATTCCCGCGCTCCGTAAGTCTGTCACCGTGACACCTGATTCCGGTGGCAGGGCGGCCATACGGCTTTCCGCTAAAAACCTCCGCCTGTGGAGCCCGGAGGATCCCTGGCGCTATTCCATCCGTTTCACCGCAGCTGCAGATACCCTGGAAGACGAGATCGGCTTCCGCACCATACGTGTACAGGGTACGGACATCCTGCTCAATGGAAAACCCCTGTTCTTGCGAGGCACCTGCCTGCATGAAGAAGCCCCCTATGGGGGTGGCCGGGCTGTGCGCGCTTCCCAGGACAGGGTATTGCTGAGCTGGGCCAAGGAGATGGGCTGCAATTTCGTGAGGCTGGCCCATTATCCATACAACGAAGACATGATCCGGGAAGCCGAAAAAATGGGCATCCTCGTATGGAGTGAGGTCCCGGTCTACTGGACCATACAGTGGGAAAATCCGGAAACACTGCACAATGCGGAGAACCAGCTGACCGAGATGATCACCCGCGACCGGAACAGGGCCAACATCATCCTCTGGTCGGTCGGCAACGAAACGCCGCGCACGGCCGAACGGCTGCGCTTTATGCAGGCACTCGTGCAGAAAGCCCGGGAGCTGGATCCCAGCCGCTTGATCACTGCGGCCCTGCAGCTGAGCAGCCAGCGCAATCATGTGTCCATGCTGGACGACCCCCTGGGGGAAAGCCTGGACGTCCTGGGCTGCAATGTATACCCGGGCTGGTACGGCCCCTCCCCTTCACCGGATCAGACATTCCAGACACCCTACCAAAAACCCCTGATCATGAGTGAATTTGGTGGCGGAGCAGTGCAGGGGCGGCATGGCAGCGCCCGGGAACGGTGGACCGAAGAGTTCCAGGACCGGGTGATCGCCGACGATATTGCGATGCTGCGGCGCATTCCTTTCCTGCGTGGAACCACCCCCTGGATCCTGAAAGATTTCCGCTCTCCCAAACGCCTTCTGCCCGGCGTTCAGGATGGCTGGAACCTGAAAGGGCTCATCAGCGATGCCGGGGTCAAGAAGAAGGCCTTTTTCACCATGCAGGCTTTTTACCAGGGTATCCGCGATGGCCGCATTGTATTCGGACAGTGATCCGGTGTCCGTCGGGCCTTTTTCCGACATCCCCCGTCCTGGCACCCAAACGTCAACACTTTGCACGCGGGGCACCTCCGGAGGCTTCATGGATGAACAACGCGAGCTGAACCTTATTTTCCCTGCATGATCCGGGCCTGCAGGGAAACTGTACGCTTGACAGTTCCGGGAACGTTTGCGTGAAATTCCCGCGCCGCTGTTCACAAGCGGGTTGCGCATGTGATTCCCCGGGATTATATTTGTCTGCGATTGCCCCCGTTCAACACCATGGCTGATGCGTAGCATAGCGGAGACCGGAGAATTCCGGCCTCCGGCGGGATAGAGACAAGGCTGCTATTTACCATTTTAAAACCCACATCATGACAACGTCGCGCAGAGACTTTATTAAGAAATCCACCATGGCCGGGGCCGGTGTATACCTCGGATCCCTGGCTTTTTCAGCCAAGAGCTATGGCAATATCATCGGCGCCAACGACCGGGTGCGTGTGGGGGTGGTCGGCTTCTCCGACCGTCACCGCGGCGCCCATCTGCCTTCATTCCTGCAGTTATACAAAGAGTTGAATTTCGACATGGTGGCTGTGTCGGACATCTGGAAACGGCGGCGGGAGGAAGGTTCGGCCTATATACAGCAGAAGATCGGGCATCCCATCAAAGCGTGTGTGAATAATGACGAGCTGTATGCCATGAAAGATCTGGATGCCGTATTCATCAGCACCGCTGATTTCCAGCATGCACTGCATACAGTGGAAGCGGTGAAGGCCGGCAAAGACACCTACACGGAAAAGCCGCTGGCCGAAACGATGGAAGACAACAGGGCCGTCCTGAAGGCCGTCAAGGATTCGGACCGCATTGTACAGATCGGTTCCCAGCGACGCAGCGGCGCCAATTACCACGCCGCCGCCGACTTCATTCAGTCGGGCAAGTTCGGCCCCATCGTGATGGTGGAGCTGATGTGGAATGTCAACCAGCCGGGGCGCTGGCGCCGGCCGGAACTGGTCAAAGCCATCCGCGAGCAGGACACCGACTGGAAGAGGTACCTGATGAACAGACCTTATGAGCCCTTCAATCCTCGCCACTACCTGGAATTCCGGCTGTTCTGGCCCTACTCGTCCGGCCTGCCTGGCCAGTGGATGTGCCACCAGATCGACACCGTTCATTGGTTCACCAAATTGCCTCATCCGAGGAGCGTGGCCGTCAACGGGGGCAATTATCTGTGGAAGGACGGGCGACAAAACGCCGACACCCTGACAGCGGTCTTCGATTATGGTCCCCTGGACGATCCCAAAACGGGCTTCCAGGTCCTGTTTACCGCCAGGCAGACGAACTCGGCTGGCGGGGTAAAGGAAATCTACTATTCCAATGGAGGCACCCTTAACCTCGACACGAACAAG
>CBINPH010000341.1:0-3465 GCA_966252445.1 uncultured Chitinophagaceae bacterium
GGCTGTCCATCAGGCAACCCAGGATGAGATAGACGACGATGATCAGGATCATGACGCGACGCTTCAGTCGCTCGACATCAACGCCTAGGTGCCCGGCTTCGGCTTCGCCGAGCAGCAGCGCGTTCAACGATGCGGATTCCCGGGGCAGCCACAGGATCGGCAGCAGTAGTAGCGGGACCGCCACCGTAAGCTCCGGCCAGCCGGCGCGGCCGAGCGAGCCGAACATCCAGAACGTGACCGAGCGCAGCGCACGATCGTCGGCGACGTTGGCCAGAAAGC
This sequence comes from uncultured Chitinophagaceae bacterium, assembly GCA_966252445.1. Taxonomy (GTDB): domain Bacteria; phylum Bacteroidota; class Bacteroidia; order Chitinophagales; family Chitinophagaceae; genus CBINPH01. The sequence continues at coordinate 280 of CBINPH010000341.1, forward strand.
CGATGCCCGCAACGCCTTTGCCTTTTGCGCGCGCTCCAGCTACAACCCCCGCCAGCAGGAGATCTCCCGGTTCAACTACGGGAAGCTGTCTTACGAGCTGGGATTTTCGGACGCCGCCCTGAGCACCCTCCGGGAGTTCACCACTACCTATCCCCAGTCGCAGTACAACACGGAAGCCCAGGAGATCCTGGTGCACCTGTTCATGAACACCAACGACTACAAGAACGCCCTGGCGGTGGTCGAAGCGATCCCCCAAAAAACACCCTCGGTGCGTCAGGCCTACCAGCGGGTCGCCTTCGGGCGCGCCATGCAACTGGTGGGTGACGGGCAGCTCCAGGAGGCCGACCGCCTGCTGGACCTATCCCTGCGGGAGGCCGTCGATCCCGGCCTGCGCCAGCTCGCTTATTTCTGGAAGGGGGAGATCGCCCTGCGCAACAAGCAGTACGACGCATCGGCCCGTTACACCCGGCAGTACCTGGGCCAGGGGGATTATGCGACCCCGGCGGCCCTCGGTGAGGCCAACGAGCAGACCGCCCATTACAACCTGGGCTACAGCCTGCTCAAGCAGGGGGACTACGCCAACGCGCTGAAGGAATTCCAGGCCGCCCAGGCTGTCTTCGGCGCCGGCGGCGCCCGCATCGCCAACGACGCCAGGCTGCGGGCAGCGGACTGCTACTACATGATGAAGGACTACGACAACGCCCAGGCGCTGTATAACCAGGCGATCTCCAGCGGGCAGCCGGGCAGCGATTATGCCCTGTACCAGAAAGGCATCATCCAGGGGGTCAGCGGCAACAACGACCAGAAACTGTCCCTGCTCAAGCAGCTGTCGCAGCAGTTCCCCCAGTCGTCCTTCAACGGGGACGCCGACTACCAGATCGCCAGCACCTATATCGCGGACGGGCAGTATGCCCAGGCCGTACCCTACCTGAAGAAGGTGATGACCCAGGAGGCCAACCCGCTGGCCCCGGCCGCCATGCTCAAGCTGGGCCTGGCCTATGTGAACATGGACAACGCCGACGCCGCGGCCGACACCTACCGGGACCTGGTACAGCGCTTTCCGCACAGCCCGGAGGCCAACGAAGCCCTCGAGAGCCTGCGCTCCCTGTATGTGAACAGCGGCAACCCCGACGCCTATCTGAACTTCGTGCGGTCCACGGGCCGCAGCCTGACGGCTTCCGCAGAGGACTCCATCACCTACGCCGCTGCCGAGGCCAGCTTTGCCAACGGCCAGTACGCCGGTGCGGTCACCCAGTTCAGCAATTACCTGAGCCGGTTCCCGCAGGGCCGCTTTGTGCTGAATGCCCACTTTTACCGGGCCGAGTCGCGCTACAACCAGAAGGACCTGGCCGGCGCCCTGGAGGACTATGCCTTCGTCCTGGACCAGGGCTCCAGCCGCTTCAACGAGCGGGCAGCGGCCCAGGCGGCGCAGGTCAGCTTCTACCAGAACAAGGACTACGCCAAGGCCCTGGGGTATTTTCAGCAACTTCAGCTGCTCTCCACCAACAAGGAGAACAACCTGGCCGCCGCCAGGGGCATCCTGCGCTGCCAGTATGAGCTGCAGAACTGGGCCGGCGTCCGGACCGCGGCCGCAGGCCTGCTGGCCGCCGCCAACATCAGCACCGATGACCAGATCGTCGCCCACTTCTACGCAGGGCGTGCCTACCAGCAACAGCAGCAGCCGGACTCCGCCGTCACCGAATACCGGAACGTCTCGCGCCTGACCAAGTCGGAGCTGGGCGCCGAGTCCCGCTTTTACACCGCCCAGTGCCTGTTCGGGCTGCAGCGGTACAAGGAAGCCGAGACAGCGGCCTACGACGTGATCAAGAACACGCCCTCCTACGACTACTGGGTGGCCAGCGCCTATATCCTGCTGGGCGACATTTTCTGGAAACAGCAGGATTATTTCAATGCCAAGGCCACCCTGCAAAGCATCGTCGACAACTGCAAGATCCCGGAGTTGGTGGAGGCCGCCCGACAGAAGCTGGATCAGGTAACGGCGGAGGAGAAAAGCCATTCGAAAATAAAAGATACACCCTGACACGCCCCGGGCGGGCGAGGGCCTATAAAAACACCGTATGTCGAAAAAGAAAAAGTTCCTGTTTTATTGCCTGGCTGGCGCCATGGCGTTGTCGGCCCCCGCGGCCCATGCCCAGCAGGGGGACACCACCCGCCAGCCCGGGGACAGCCTGCAGCAGCAAACCATTGACATCTACAATGTATTTCAGCCCAAGCTGCGCGATGCCGCCAAGCTGAACATCAACGCCTCCCTGCCCGCCCTGGACACCACACGCCCCGGACTGGTATACAGCATCCCCGCCCAGAACCTCTACTTCACCTATCAGCCGGTGCCACTGCGCCCCCTCGCCATGGGGATGGACACCAGCTACGCGACGCTGCAGAACAATTTCCTGAAGGCCGGCTTCGGCAATTTCAACACGCCGCTGCTGCAGGTCGGCATCGGCAACGGACGCAACGAGTCTTTCCGCTACGGGCTGTACTTCAGCCACCTCTCGTCCAAGGGCCCCATCGAGAACCAGGCCTTTTCCAGCGACCAGGTCATGGTGCACGGACAATATTACACGCCGACACACGAGATCCACGGCACCGCCTCCTTCGACCGGCACGGCATCCGGTACTACGGTTACGACCATGACACCAGTTCCTTCAGCAAGAGCGAGGTCCGGCAGGCCTACAACACGCTCAGCATCAATGCCGGCCTGCACAACATCGCGGAGAACATCCTGAAGGTGAACTACCAGCCCCAGATCAAGCTGACAAACTTTTTCGATATCCATGACCGCAGGGAGTCCACCTTCTACCTGAACCTGCCCCTGCAGCGGGAGATCGTTAAGGACATCAGCCTGGCAGCGGGCTTTATCGCCGATCTATCGGCGTACCGGAGCAGCGACAGCAGCTTCAACAACAACATCGTGTCCGTGCATCCGGCCGTGGAGATCAGCAAGCACACCTTCAAGCTGCATGCCGGCGTCAACCCGACCTGGGACAACGCCAAGTTTTACCTGCTGCCCGACATCGTCAACGAGACGGATCTCATCAAGGACAAGCTGATCCTGAGCAGCGGCTGGATCTCCTATTTCGAGAAAAACAGTTTCGAGCACATCGCCGGCGAGAACCCCTTCATCGCGGAGTATCCTTCTCCCCTGAACACCCGGGTGGAGGAGC
>CBINPH010000342.1:0-3461 GCA_966252445.1 uncultured Chitinophagaceae bacterium
TCCTGCGGCAATACCGTCGTATCCTGGTTTTCAGGAATGATGGTATCCGTAGCCATAGCAGTCTGGACATAGCTGCCTGCCGTACGGGGATGTTGGACAGAGGCGAATGCGGCCGTAGCTATGCATAAAGCAACGGCGGCCATAGGAACTAACTTTTTCATAGGACAAACAGTTTAAGTGAAAAATTTGAATTACAAGGTGTTGAAATCCAAAGACTATGCCATGATAGGGCCTGAATACAGGGAAAATGCCCCAGAGCGGATTTCGGGCAGCGGTGAGCCCGGTCAGGGCAAAAGGCAGGAAAGGGCCTGTGCGGCCGGATGTACTTGATCAGATTGCATTTCAGGGGGTGCTGGCCTTGCAGGTAAGGCGCGGTGGCAGGGATTCTTAAAATTTTGTTAAAAGCTACTCGACGCTTTTAACCCTGGCCTGCAGGGCTTAGCTGCTCCTCGGCCACGGGCGGTCGTTCGTTCTTGAAGGATGCCCTGGGCTTAAGGCCAAGCAGCTCGAACATCTGATGGTCCTCCTCGAAGCTGGGATTGGGGGTGGTCAGCAGTTTTTCTCCGGTAAAAATGGAGTTGGCTCCGGCCATGAAGCAAAAGGCCTGCTCCGCGACACTCATCTCGGCCCGCCCGGCGCTCAGCCGTACCATGGTCCGGGGCATCAGGATGCGGGCTGTGGCGATCATCCGGATCATGTCCCATACTTCTACCCGGGGCATATGCTCCAGGGGCGTGCCCGCTACGCGCACCAGGGCATTGATCGGCACCGATTCGGGATGTTCAGGAAGGGTGCTCAGGACCTGGAGCATGCCGATGCGGTCTTCATGGCTTTCTCCGAGACCGATGATGCCTCCGCAGCATACCGTGACACCCGCCTTCCGCACGTGATCCAGGGTACGCAAGCGGTCCCCGTATTCGCGGGTATGGATGATCTCTCCGTAATAATCCGGCGACGTATCCAGGTTGTGGTTGTAGGCATAGAGTCCCGCATCGCGCAGTTTGGCAGCCTGCTCCTCGGTAAGCATGCCCAGGGTGCAGCAGACCTCCATCCCCATCGCATTGACGGAACGCACCATATCCAGGACCCGGTCAAAGTCGCGGTTGTTGCGCACCTCCCGCCAGGCTGCGCCCATACAGAAGCGGGTGGATCCGGCCTCCTTGGCTTTGCGGGCGTTGGCCAGCACTTCGGCGGTATCCATCAGCCCCTGGGCCTTGACGCCGGTATGGTATCGGGCGGCCTGAGGACAATAGGCACAGTCTTCCGGGCATCCTCCAGTCTTGATCGACAGCAGGGTGCAGACCTGCACCTCGCCGGTATCCTGATATCGCCGGTGCACCGTGGCAGCCCGGTAAACCAGTTCCAGCACAGGAGTATTGTAGATCGTTTCGATCTCCTCGCGTGTCCAGTCATTGCGTATCAGGTCCTCGTTCATGGCAACAGGTGTTTAGGATGGGCCGGTGAGCCGTCCGGTCATAGGTAGGTCAGTTTCATTTGCGGGGTAATGGCCAGCACCGCCTCGAAGATCAGCCGTATGGTCTGTTCCACATCGCGCTTGCTGATCATCTCCACGGTGGTATGCATGTACCGCAGCGGAAGAGAGATCAGCGCCGAGGGTGTCCCGTCACTGGCATAGGCAAAAGCATCGGTGTCCGTACCCGTGTACCGGCTGGACGCCAGCAGCTGGTGAGGGATGCGATGTTTTTCAGCCGTTTTTCTCAGCAGGTCCAGCACATTGTTGTGCACCGCCGGCGCAAAACTCAGCACCGGGCCCTTGCCGCAGGCGATCTCTCCCTCCAGCACCTTGCTGATCATGGGCGTGGTCGAATCGTGGGTGACATCCGTAATGAGCGCGACGTCCGGCCGTAAGCGGCGCGCCATCATTTCAGCACCCTGCAAGCCTACTTCTTCCTGGACGGCATTGACGACATACAGGGTATAAGGCAATTTCTTTTTCTGTTCCTTCAGGAGGCGCGCGACCTGTGCGATCATGAAGCCTCCGATCCGGTTGTCCAGAGCCCGGCAAATGATGTGATCATAGGCCAACTCTTCATACCCGTCTTCATAGGTGATCACGCAGCCGACGTGCACCCCCAGTTTCTCCACTTCTTCACGGGACCGGGCGCCGCAATCCAGAAAAATATTTTCGACTTTCGGCTGGGTCTCCTTGCCGTCCCCCTGCCGGTTCCGGGTATGGATGGCCGGCCAGCCGAAAACGGCTTTGACCATGCCTTGAGCCGTATGGATGTTGACGCGTTTGGAAGGGGCGATCTGGTGATCGGATCCTCCATTGCGGGTCACGTAAATCAGCCCTTCGGGGGTGATGTATTTGACGAACCAGGAAATTTCATCTGCATGGGCCTCGATGACCACCTTAAAGTCCGCTCCGGGGTTGATCACCCCGGCGACGGTACCGTAAGGGTCCACGATATGCTCATCGATATAGGGACGGAGGTAATCCAGCCACAGCTGCTGTCCTTTCCGCTCAAATCCGGTGGGAGAAGGGTTGTTCAGGTACTTTTTCAGAAACGCTTCCGCGTCAGGGGTCAACAGGGCTTTCCCTCGAGTCGTCTTTGCCATGCAGGTCTTTTTCAGGGTCAAAAATACATATTAATACAGATTAACAGCGCTCAGGCCCACCAAAATTGCCTGAAGCAGCATCATGCCGTCGATGCAGGCCAGGTAATACATATCCGTGTCCCGTCGCTTGGCGAACCCCACGACAAAGGCAGTGGCTGCCGTCGACAGGAGCAGCGCATGCAGTTGCGGCAGGTTACCGGTGCTGCGGAAAAGGAGAAGGGTGAGGACGGCGAAAACGGCGAGCGTCGCATAGCTGATCATGAACGAGCGGCGACGCCCCAGCCGAACGGGGATGGTGCCGATGCCGTCAGCGGCATCGGCTTCCCTGTCGCGGATGTCGAAAGCCAGGCACAGGGCAAACATAAAGATGAATCGGTGGATGAATACCAGCCGGAAATCGGCGGTGATGCGCGAGAGGCTGACCACGGGAAACCACACCGTAATGAGGGTCCACACATAGGTCAGCACGAGGATCTTCAGGAGGCCGAAATCCTTGAGCCGCTTTTTTCGCTCAAACGGCAAAAAGGGAAAGGAATACAGCACGGTCAGGACGGCAATGATGCCCAGCACCATAAAATGCCGCGGCTGCAGGTGAAACAAGCCACCCAGCAGGCCTGCAGCACCCACAATATTGAGGGCCAGGTGTACGTGGCGGTGTTGCCGGCTCCACGCGAAACGATCGGAGGAAGGGCCCGCGCTGCGTTTGATGTAATAGTGAATGTTGTACTGGCCCAGGGTGGCGGAAAAGACCACCACCGGGAGCGCCGGCTGCTTTTCGCGGAAGCGCTCGAGCGCCTGCAGCCCTGTGCAGCCTGGCAGGCCGAGGTCGAGCAGCACGAGGTCGAACTCCGCACCCGCCGCGGCGAGCTCGAGTCCCGTCT
>CBINPH010000343.1:0-3432 GCA_966252445.1 uncultured Chitinophagaceae bacterium
GATCGAGGGCCATGGCTTTGTCCCAGTCCACCACTTGCCCCGAATAGGTCGCCAGCCGGCCGGAGATGGAGGTCATGGTGCTTTTGGCCGCACGCTCCGCATCCCAGAATTTGAACTGGCCGGCGGCAACAGCCGCGAACAGCTCGTCGTGCTCGTTCTGGTACGGCTGATTTTCGTTTTTCTTATCGAATTGATAGATCACTTTTCCCTTGTGATCCGTGATGCGGGCGGCATCGCAATATACCTTGCCTTTCGTGCCGATCAGCAGCTCGTCCACCTTACTCATGGTTCCCGGGATGTGCCGGCATTGGCTGTTGAGGATGGCGCCGTTGGCATAGTGGAATTCTACATAGTGATGATCGAAGATCTGGCCGTTGTCCTTGCCTTTGCGCACTTCCCGGCCACCCATTCCCTGGGCCTTTACCGGATAGGCCTCCAGGGCCCAGTTGATCACATCGAGGTTGTGGATATGTTGTTCGGTAATATGGTCACCACAGAGCCACACGAAATAATACCAGTTGCGCAGCTGATATTCCATTTCCGTCCATCCCGGCTGGCGCGGGTGTACCCAAACGCCGTCGTTGTTCCACCAGGCCTGCGCCCCGGTAATGTCGCCGATGATGCCGTCGTGTACCCGCTTCATGAGTTCCCGGTAGGAGGTCTGGTAACGGCGCTGCAGGCCCACGACCACATTGAGTTTTTTCGCCTTGGCTTTTTCCGCTGCCGCAAGGACGCGGCGTATGCCCACCGGATCCGTGGCGACGGGCTTCTCCATAAAAATCTGCTTGCCCTGGTTGACCGCTTCCTCGAAGTGGATGGGGCGGAAGCCGGGAGGGGTGGTCAGGATCACCACGTCAGCGGCGGCGATAGCCTGTTTATAGGCCTCGAAGCCGATAAACTTATGGTCTTCCTTGACCTGAATGCGGTCCTTTTTGTCCTCCAGGGCCTCCTGAATGTGCTGGAGACTGCTGTCGAGGCGGTCCCTGAAAGCATCGGCCATGGCCACCAGCCGTACGTTCTGCTTGGTGCTCAGGGCCTGTACACAGGCGCCGGTGCCGCGGCCCCCACAGCCTATGAGGGCGATCTTGATCACGTCGTCCGCACCGGAAAAGTAGTTCGCCCTGGAGAGCAGCGGAGCTGCCAGCAGGCCTCCCGTCACGAGGGAGGTGTTGCGGACAAAATGTCTTCTGCTCATGGCGTCTTTCAAAAGGTCCTTTTTGTTCATGGTAGTACGTTTGAGGTTCATTGGGTTTGATCGGTTAGTGTGAGGGGGCCAGCATCTGCTGGAAAAAGCGTTCGACTTCTTCGGGGCTGGGTTGCTTGAGGGGACGGATCACCCGGAAGCCGATGAAGGGCGCATCGGCATTCCACCATTTGCTCTTGGGGATCTGCGGGTCACGGGCGTTCCACTGCAGGCTGGATCGTAAGCGCGCCGCGGACCGCAGCTCGCTGGCCTCATCCCGGAAATGCCCTCCTTTGAGCGTGCGGGGATGTTTGGCCGTAGGCAGGATGCGGGGGTTGTCAGGATGCGAGGCGATGGTCCGGAAATATTGTTCGTCGTACTGGTCCAACGTCCATTCCGCGACGTTCCCCAGCATGTCGTAGAGTCCCCAGGCATTGGGCTTGCGTTGTTTGATCTTGTGGTACTTGTTGTCGCTGTTGCTGCCGTACCAGGCGTATTCTCCCAGGGCGCCGGGGTTCTCTCCGAAGGGATAGGCGGTCGTGGCGCCAGCCCGGCATGCATATTCCCATTCCGCCTCCGTGGGCAGGCGATAGAAAATACCCGTCTTCCCGTAAAGCCACTGGCAATACATCAGGGCCGCATACTGTGTCATGCTGTTGGCCGGGAAGCCGCCGTCCTTGCCCATGCCCAGGGTAAAATCCACATAGGGGGGGCTGGGCCGGGTGATGCCGTCCGGCCGCGGATCGCTGTCTCGTTTCTCATCCTGGAAAAGAATGTATTCGTCGTAGGAGACCTCATGTTCCTCGATCCAGAAAGAATCCACCTGTACCTTCGTCTGCGGGCCCTCATCTTCGTGGCGGCCCTTTTCCCCGGCAGGGCTGCCCATCGTGAAGGTTCCCCCGGGTATGGCGACCATCCGGAAGGCAATTTCGGTCCCGGGGATTTTCTGGTCATAGGACGCAAAGGAAGGGGAAACAGCAGGTTGTGCAGACAGGGTACCGGCACCGCATATCGCTAAAATCATCAAAAGACCTGCTCGGCGCAGGCAGGACGTCCTCTCTAGCGTCATCATTCCAAACTCGTTTGGCGGACAAGATAATCAAAGAAAACGAGGAGGGCAAGGGCGGGAGGTATTTTTTGACCAACGGCCAGCGCCCGCTCCGCCGCCCCGAAATCCCCGGAGTCAGCGGGCGGACGACAGGTAACGGTGGAATGTTTTGGAGCGCCATACCCGTATGCGGTCCCCCTGGCGTTCGGTGATCGAACAAGCTGCTCCGGGGAAATGCCGGATGAGCTTACGGGCCCGGGAAAGCGGAAGTATGCTGCAGGCCGAGGCCAGCCAGTCGGCGGTGGCCCCGTCGGTCGCCACTACCGTGACGGTACGTTGACGGCTGATTCCCCAGCCGGTGGTCGGATCAATGATATGGGAATAGCGCCGGCCGTTCCATTCGAGGTATTGATATAGATCCCCGGAGGTGGCCACCGCCAGGTCGCTGACCTGCAGCAGGGGAGGCGGAGCATCCCCCTGGGTCTCGCCCATGGCAATCCGCCACTTCTCCCGCCCCGGAGGAGCGCTGCCCACGGCGAGGTCGCCGCCGGCGTCTACCATCGCGGCGGGGAAGCCGGCCTCCTGCAGACGGTTCAGGGCGGCCTGGGCCGCGTAGCCTTTGGCGATCCCCCCAAGATCGAGCGACATTCCCGGCAGGTCCAGGGCGGCCTGGTGCAACAGGCTGTTGAGCCTGAGGTGCCGGAAGCCTACGCAGGCCATCGCTTTTTCTATGTCTTGTTCCGGGGGAGGAACGCCCCGCCTGCGTGCCGCCCGCCAAAGGCGAACCAGGGGCCCTGCCGTGATGTCGAAACGTCCCCGGCTGAGGCGAAAGGCTTCCGCTGACCGCCACAGGATATCAAAGAGTTCGGCCGATACGGGCACGGCTTTTCCACTTCCCGCCGTATGGCAAAGGCGGTTTAGTTCGCTGCTGTCCAGATAGTCGCTAAAAACCGCATTCAGGTGGTCAATGTACTGAAAGGCGGCATGGGCCGCGGCCGCGGCTTTTGCCGAATCGTTTCCATAGAGCGTGATGATGAAAGGAGAGCCCATCTTGGGCTCCCGGAAAACGAACTTGCCGGAGTGATCCGGGGACTGGGCACCGGCTTGGAAAAAGGGCCAAAAAAGGGAGAAAAAAAGAAGGCCGCATAGCAGGGTTTTCAACATTTGGTAGTAAATTTCGCCGAAAATAATTCATTTTTTA
>CBINPH010000344.1:0-3413 GCA_966252445.1 uncultured Chitinophagaceae bacterium
CCGGAATATATAGCCGCCGACTGCTTCAAAGTGCTGCAGCAACAGCTCTATCCACCGCGGGAGGGAGGCACCCTGCTGGACAGGATGATCGACAGGGGCAAGCAGCTGTATTTCCTCGACATGGTGATGCCTGAGGCCGCCGATACCCTCAAGATCGGGTATACGCAGGAGCAGCTCGACTGGTGCCGCGAAAACGAGCAGTATATATGGCAGTATTTCGTGCAGAATGCCTTGTTGTATACCCGCGACATGCAGACGGCCCTGCACTATATAGGCCCGGGACCCAACACCCGCGGCCTGCCGCCCATGGCCCCGGGAGATATCGGAAGCTTTGTGGGCTGGCAGATCGTCCGCCGCTACATGGAACGCCATGAGGAGGTCACACCCGCCAGGCTGATGGAAAATACGGACGCCCAGCAGATCCTCAGTGAGGCGCATTACCGCCCCCACTGAGGCGGCGGAGCAGACGCTATCTTTTCAGGAAAAAGCGCGCAAAAATATACAGGAGAATGCTGGCGCCGATGACGTACCAGGAGAAAGGGTGTCCCTTGACACGCAGTGCAGCCCCGCAGACCAGCAGGACCAGGGCCAGGGCAAGCAGGAAATTGCGCAGTCGGGGTGCAGCCATGGGCAGAAAAAGGGCAGTTAGTTCATCTTAAAAGGCACGATCATGTTGAACTCCGGAATCGGCACTTCGAACTGCTTCTTGTTGTTTTGGTTCTCCATGAGGTAGTTGCCGTACATTTTGCCGATCTCCGTCCGCAGGTTCGACCCCGAGACATACTGGTAGTTCTCGCCCGGGGCCAGCACAGGCTGTATGCCGACAACCCCTTCACCCTCCACCTCGCGGTGGGTGCCGTTCGAATCCATGATATGCCAGTGGCGGCGCAGCAGCTTGATGGGGAAGTTGTTGTTGTTTTCTATGGTGATGCGGTAGGCGAACATGAACTCACTGCCGATCGGATTGGAGTAATCCGGCTGGTAGAACGTTTCCACGCTGATCGTGATGCCTTCCGTAACTTGAGATACCATGTGTATGTAAAAATAGTCAAAAATGGATGGCGGGGCTAATTTTTTACGCCAACGCCTAAAATTTAACGCTCCGTAAACACATATCGTATAGGGAACGCCTCCTGCCGCTCCGCCGCCCTCGCCTCCAGCTCGTATTTGTTTTCCTCATAACCATGGCGCAGGCTTTCCCGCAGGTACAGCCACAGGAAGCGGAAGAAGCCGTAGCGCCGGAACTGCTCCACATGGCAAAGCTCATGGCGTACCCAGGCCGGATCGGCCAGGAACTCCGACCGGGCTGTGTTCCACAGGTAGATGTTCCTGCCCAGGGTGATGGCGATGCGCGCGGAGCGCAGCTTCCTGGCGGCGAGCCGCGCCAGCAGCGAATCCTCCCTGATCTTGCAGGTGATGGCCTCCATTCCTCGATGCGTTTGGGTCCAAAATAAGGCAATTCATCGGACAATCGCGATGCGGTCCATTCAGGGGCCGGCTGCAGTGTCCGCCGGCAGCGGAAGATACAGGGCACTGACCTGCACCTCCACCACTTCGGCGATATTCAGGAGCAACAGCCTGGGGATACGTATGCCGTAGTCGGCCAGCCGCAGGGGAAAGGACGCCGTCGCTGCCAGCTGGCCGTCCTTCCATTCGAGGATGCCGTCTACGCGGCAGGCCCTGGTGACGCCGTGGACGGTAAGGTCTCCGGTGACGGTGACGGGGAAGATGCCTGCACTGTCCGGCAGCACACCGTCCGGGATGCGGCCGTGGAAGACCGCGGTGGGGTAACGTGCAGTCTCCATGAACTTGTCGTTGAAATGCTTCTGCATCAGCGGCTCGGGAAACCGGAAACTGGCTATGTCTACCCGGAAATACACCGCCCCCGCGCTGTCAATGCTGGCGTATCCCGAGTCCGTGCGGGCGGAAATGTCCTCCAGGGGGGTAGAAGAATAGAAGGAGAGGGCGACGTTGCGGCTGAGATAGCGCGTCTGGGCGGAGACTACCGACGGCAGCAGGGTCAGCGCCGCCAGGACGGCAAAGGCGGCGGCACGCCGCAGGACAGGCGGGCAGTGGGGGTTCATGGCCGGCAATATAGGGTTTTCCGGTAGTGCTCAGAGAAAATCCTGGTACTGGTGGTGATCGCCGAGGATGCTGCGGTCGTCGGTGTCCAGCCATCGATGGAGCAGGGTGGCGTATATGTCCCGGAAATCCAGCTGGTAACGCAGGTCGCCTTCGTCCAGGCTGCTGAGGTCGGGCGCCGCGTTGAGGACCCCCTGTCTTTTCAGGGCGCCGGAAAGCAGGAACATGCAATTGGCCGTGCCGTGGTCCGTGCCCTGGCTGGCGTTCTGCGCCACGCGGCGCCCGAACTCGGAGAAGGTCATGACCACCACGTCCTGCAGGCGTCCGTGGGCTTTCAGGTCGGCGCTGAAGGTTTTCAGGCCGTCCCCCAGCTGGGTGAAGAGGCGCTGCTGCTGAGGCTGCTGGTTAACATGGGTGTCGAAGCTGCCCAGGGAGATATAGTATACCCGGGTGTCGCAGCCGGAGATAATGAGCTCAGCGATGGTCTTGAGCCCCTTGCCGAAGGCGGAGTCGGGGTACTGCCCAGCGGAATGGTAGATCTTGGACTGCTTGTACAGGTAGTCGGCTGAACTCATCGTCTCGGCCAGCGTCTTGTACAGGTAGTCCACATTGGCATGACCGTCACCGTGAGGATGGCGGGAGAGGTCGCGGAAAAGCGGGTCGGCGGCGGTGGCATGCAGGCGTGCGGGGCTGGGCACGGCGAGCCCTCTTTTCATGCGGCCCTTCAGGGCCAGGCTGAGGGTGTCGTCGACCTCGATGGCCTGCGTCGTGTGGCCGCAGCCGTCGCACTGGGCGTCCAGGTACCGCCCGATCCATCCTGTAGGGATCACCTTGTCGGCGCCGCTGGCCGACTGCCAGATGTCCATGCTCCGGAAATGGGAGCGGTCGGGGTTGGGGTAGCCTACGGCGTTAAGCACCCCCAGCAGCCCGTCGTCGTAGAGGCTTTTCAGCCCCTTCAGGGCGGGATGCAGGCCCAGCTCGTCGTTCAGCGCCAGGGCCTCGCTGCGGGGAATGCCCAGCTGCGGGCGTCCCCGGTAATAGATATCGTTCCGGTAGGGGACGACAGTATTGAGCCCGTCGTTGCCGCCCGAGAGCTGCACCACCACCAGCATCTTGCCGCCGGCGGCAGCCTTCCGTTCAAAGGCCTTGAGGAACTTGGGCACCAGCAGCGTGGCCGAGGCCAGCGTGCCCTGTTGGATGAATCGGCGGCGGTTGATGATCAGCATGGCAGACAGGTTCTGAAGGTTAAATATACAGTGAAAGGGGGGCTTAGCAGAGTTGGTACTCCGGCGTGCTCATGAGGGCGATGGTGAGGTGGCGCAGCTGTTCCC
>CBINPH010000345.1:0-3359 GCA_966252445.1 uncultured Chitinophagaceae bacterium
GTTGAGCCGAAGATCATCCCCCGCACAATAAAGTTCCTGTGTCCGCGTTCTATAAAGACCCGGAAGCCAGCCTGCCGGCCAGCCTTACGCAGAGATGCAGCATCATGCGGTTAGGATCATCGACTTCATCTTGCCTTCAAAAGTAAAGTGGGCCTTTCTCCCCATGCCGTTCATAATGTTCATTATTTGACCAGTTTTTGGTATTTATTCAGAATATTCAGTTCCTGGATAGCCCCGGGACAGTTGGTCATGCCCGGCCATGTAGATATCCCTGGAAGGTGCAGGAGATCCTGCCGGCCGTCGACACAAGCCAGCAGGCTACACCAAAAAAAAGCCCCGGTCATGGACCGGGGCTTTTGCAGCCTGAGCTGCTTGGTGTCTTGAGGACGATTAGAGTCCGCCCAGGATATCTCCCAGGTTCAACCCGCCGGTGGCACCGGCCAGGCCGGCAAAGATGGTGGCGAGGAGCAAAATCAGATCCAGGTGTGCATCGATCATGACTTGGATATTTAATGGTTACGCCTACTCTATTTCGGGGTTTTCAGCGACCCCCCTGATCCGGTTTAAGCATCCGATGGCGTCCTGAAATTTCCGGGCGCCTGGTGGGCTTAGCCGGCCTTTGGCCGGCGGCCTTGGCGGATCACCGGCCGGAATACCAACCGGCGAGACTTAGAGCCCGCCCAGGAGGGAATCCAGCAGGTCAGTGATGGTACCCAACAGTTGATTGAGCAATCCGAAAATGGAATCCATGGGATTAGGTTTTAATGACTGCCTACTTTTTTCTTTTCCGGGTGTTCGGCAATTCCCGGCAAAACGGCCTGGCCGTAATGCATGCACTAAAGTATCCTGTACCCCGGTAAAACATCCATTCATCTTGTTCAGTCTCAATCATCTGTGACCGAAATACAAGCTGGCTGTCCCTCCGGTTCCATCATTCGGCACCCGAAGGTCCGAGGCCGGGACAGGGCAAAACCATGGGCCCGGCATATAAAAGATTCCTGCCTGTCCTGCATTTAGCGGGGTTTACAGTCTAGCCTTCCCGACCCTGAGTCTCCATGAACGGACCTACACCCCGTCGCGGACAACTGCGGGAAAAGCGATGTTTTCTGAATAAAATACAAGGGCCGACAGATACCCTGCCGGGGGGCCCTCCCCCGCTAGCGGCCTTCATACCGGCCGGCATTGCTGCGCCCTCCTGTCCCGGACCGGCCATGTCCAGGGGCGACGCCCAGGCCACCTTTCGCAGGACCCTTTGTATATTCGCCATCTATGCACATCACCATCGGTCCATCGAACGAGGAGCTTTCCCAAAAGGCGGCGGCGGATATCCTGGCCTTTCTCACGCCAAGACCCCGTCCCGTTTTTTGCGTCGCTTCCGGTCATTCGCCTGTGGGCATCTACCAGGCGCTGGTCGCCGCGCAGCGCAGCGGAAAAGCGGACCTGAGGGGCTGGTATTTCCTTGGCCTGGATGAATGGCTAGGCCTTGGTGAGCATGATCAGGGATCCTGCCGCCACATGCTGAACGCGGACCTGTTCGGCCCCCTGGGACTGCAGGAAGCGCAGATTTGCTTTTTTGACGGAAAGGCAGACCCGCAGGCCGAGTGCCATCGCATAGAGACGTTCCTGGAGGAACACGGGCCCATCAGCCTGGGCCTGCTGGGCCTGGGCATGAATGGGCACATCGGCATGAATGAACCGGGGACGGCAGCCACGGTCCGGACGCACGTGTCGCTGCTCTCGGCGACGACGCGGCAGGTAGGCCAAAAGTATTTCGAACGTCCCCAGGTCCTGGATAAGGGACTGACCTTGGGTCTGGCCAATCTCCTGGAAGCGGAACGCCTGCTGCTGGTGGCCCAGGGGCCCGCGAAGGCCTCGGTAGTCCGGGACGCGCTGGAGGCTCCTGCGGGAACGGCCGTCCCCGCCACCCTGTTGCGGGGGCACCCAGACTATCATGTATACCTCGATGCCGCCGCCGCCGCCCTGCTCAGCCATCCGGAATGAGGGCCCTGCGGCCCATCCCAAAAAAATAGTAAAAAACCAACGGGTTGACTATTTTTAACGCCGGGCGATGTTTCTCCATTAGGGATATCCTGCATTGCCAGACACCCTGCTGCCTGAAGGAACCGGCACCTGCCGGCACCGCCGACCCATTGCCCCGGCAATGAGGGCATGATAATATATTAATGCACCATAATTTCAAAAACCAGATGCTCAACTCCTGGATCATCCGCAAGCGACATGCCTTCTACCGGAGGCACAAATTGTTCTCTTTGCCAACCCCGGCGGTCCGCACAGGCATGTCCGCCCTTTCATGGCGCCGCTTCCGGACGTCCTGCATGCTGCTCTCCGGCCTGGCCCTCTGGCTCACCGCCTGTCATTCGGGGGATCGCAAAGCAGGGCCTCCCCTATCCGACGCGGAGAAGCGGATGCCTGAAAACGCGGTGCGCAGCCTGAAGGTGACCGAAGGCCTGGAGGCTACGCTGTTTGCCCACGAGCCCATGCTGACCAACCCCACGAACATCGACGTAGACGCCCAGGGGCGGGTATGGGTCTGCGAAGGTTTCAATTACCGGAACCAGCTGAACCCGAAAAATCCCTATCATCAGGCGGGAGACAGAATCCTCATCCTCACGGACACGACCGGCGACGGCATCGCAGATAAACAAACGGTTTTCTACCAGGGCAACGACATCAACGCTGCGCTGGGCATCTGCGTGCTCGACAACCGGGTGATCGTCTCCTGCAGCCCCAATGTCTTTATTTTTACCGATACAGACCGCGACGGACAGGCGGACAGGAAAGAGGTGTTTTTCTCCGGCATCGGCGGCGAACAACATGACCACGGCATGCACTCTTTCAATTTCGGTCCCGATGGTAAACTATATTTCAATTTCGGCAACTGGGGAGACAGCATCCTGGACAGGAATGGTCAGGCCATCCGGGATATTGACGGGGACGTCGTGAACAACTCGGGGCACCCCTACCGGCAAGGCATGGTCTTCCGTTGCAACCCCGACGGCAGCGAATTTGAAGTGATGGCGCACAACTTCCGCAACGACTATGAAGTAGCCGAGGATTCCTACGGGGGCATGTGGCTGTCGGACAATGATGATGATGGCAACCGCGGTGTGCGGATTGTCTGGGTGATGCCCCACGGCAACTTCGGATACACAGACGAAATGACGGGTGAGGGCTGGTCCGCCCGGCGGATCAACATGGAAGATTCCATACCATACCGGCACTGGCATCTCCGGGATCCGGGCGTGGTGCCCAACCTGCTGCAGACAGGGGCCGGCTCCCCCACGGGCATCCTGGTCTATGAAGGCGACCTGCTGCCCGAACGCTTCCGGGGCCAGCTG
>CBINPH010000346.1:0-3323 GCA_966252445.1 uncultured Chitinophagaceae bacterium
CGGTCGTTTTCCGTTGGCCTCCAGGTTTCTCTCTAAACCCTAAAATCACGAAGACATGAAAAAGATAAGCCTGATACTGATAGCGATTCTTTCGGTGTGCCTGAGCAGCTGCCAAAAGGATTTTCTGAACCGGTATCCACAGGATCAGCTGACCGATGATACCTATTGGTCCAACGAAGGGAATGTACGGACCTTTTCCTGGGGGTTTTATCCCGCCTATTTTGTGGGATATGGTTCCGGATTTGCGTGGGGGCATTATTTTTCCGGGCAAAGCCTTAACGACGACTTCGCACCGACCAGCCCTCCCCAATTCACGAAGAATGTGCCCACTTCGGGCGGTGGATGGACCTTCAGCTGGGTCCGGAAAGCCAACCTCTTCATCGACAGGGTGCAGACGGTCCCCATGGAAGAAGAAGCCACAGCCCATTGGACCGGGGTGGGACGTTTTTTCCGGGGCATGGAATACGCCGATCTGGTGAGGATGTTCGGGGATGTCCCCTGGTATGGTCATGTGCTGGACGAGAATGATCAGGAGGCCCTGTACAAGCCCCGCGATCCCCGGTCGCTCGTCATGGACAGCGTGCTTGCCGATTTCCAGTACGCCGCCGAACATGTACGGGAAGCAGACGGTAAGGCCGGACTGACCGTGAACAAATTCGTCGTGCTGGCCTTCATGTCCAGGATATTCCTCTTTGAAGGCACCTGGCAGAAATACCACGGGCTGGATCAGGGGAAGGCTGCTGAATACCTGGAAGCCGCAAAATGGGCGGCAGATCAGGTCATTTCCTCGGGCAAATATTCCGTGGCACCGGATTACCGCGCCCTGTTCAATTCCCTGAGCCTGACAGGCAATCCCGGCATTATTCTGTACCGGGAGTATGAAAGCGGGGTGCTGACCCACTCCCTGAACAGCTACGTCAACCAGGAACCGCAGACCGGTCCGTCCAAAGATGCCCTGGATGCTTACCTCTGCAACGATGGCCTGCCTGTCGGCGTATCGGCCAAGTACAAGGGAGACCATTCCATTGATGATGTGATGACGGACCGCGATCCGCGCATGTATGCCACCTTTGTCGATGAGCTGCGGCTGAGCGGCATTGCGTCGAATTATTCTACCTCCGGTTATGCCGTGCATAAGTTCCTCAATGAAGAGATCAAGGACCTCCCCGAGGGCAATTCCAGCCTGAATCCTACGGATGCCCCTGTCATCCGTTACGGGGAAGTCCTCATGAACTATGCCGAGGCGGCGGCGGAATTGGGCACCCTGACACAGGCGGACCTGGATAAGTCGATCAACCAGCTGCGTGACCGGAGCGGCATCGCGATGACTCACCTGGAAGTGCTGGGCGGAAAGCCCGCGGTAAACGGAGCGGTATATGACGATCCCGACCGGGATCCCACCGTACCCTCCCTCATCTGGGAAATCCGGCGGGAGCGCCGTACGGAGCTGATGATGGAAGGTTTCCGTCTGGACGATCTGCGGCGCTGGAACAAGCTGCAGTATACCGATACCGAAGGCAACAAGGATATCAACCGGGGCGCCTGGATCAAAAAGGCTGATTATCCCGAGCTGAAGGATGTGCACATAGAGAACGACGCTGCCGAAGGATACATCGTCCCGGCCTGGAAGCCGGAATCCCAGCGTATTTTCAACGATCCGAAAGTATACCTCAATCCCCTGCCCCTCGATCAGATCAAACTGTATAAAGATCAGGGTGTAGACCTGGTACAAAATCCCGGATGGTGAGGTTGGCCGGCGATGTGGACGACATGACGGGGGCTTTTGCCCCCGTTCTTTTGCGGTATCCCTGGCGGGGATGTTGTATTTTGTCGCCATGAGCACATGGCGCACTTGGGCGGCGGTACTTTGTCTCGTGACGGGAGGTGCCTGGGAAGGCTATGGCCAGGCAAGGCCCCCCACGACGCAAAATCCCTCGCCCATGCAGGAAAACATTCGGGCCCATCGGCGTCCAGGGGCTGTGGCCCCTTCCGGCCCTGAGATCGCGCTGACCGGACTACTGGCGAACCCCATACGTGTGTATATGCCCCGCCAGGCGCTCCGCAGCCAGCATCCCGACCTGCTCATCCATTTCATGGGCGATCCCCGCATCGTGATGCGGGCGGCGGATGCCTGTCCCGGACGTGTGGTCGCAGTGACGGTCAACCTCGGCTCGGGGTCCTCGGTTTTCGAAGCCCCATTCTCGGACAGCACCTTGCTGAAAAGATTGGTGGACACGGTCGCCCAGATCATGGAAGACCGCAGCGGTCATCCCCTTCGGTTTCGGCGGGTGATGGTCAGCGCGTTCAGCGCAGGATATGGGGCGGTCAGGGCCATCCTTCGCCAGGAGACGTACCGGCAGATGATCGATGCGGTCTTGCTGCTGGATGGGCTCCATGCGTCATACGTGCCTGAACATCGTCCTTTGGCCGAAGGAGCGGTGATCGATTCCATGGCTTACATACCCTTCCTCCGGTTTGCGGCCGAAGCGGCAGCGGGGGAACATCATAAACGGTTCCTGTTTACCCATTCGGAGATTTTCCCCGGCACATTCGTGAGCACGACGGAGTCCGCCGCTTATCTGCTTTCCATGCTGGGCATACAGGCGAAGCCGGTATTGCGCTGGGGACCCTTGGGCATGCAGCAGATCAGTGAAGCCCGGCGGCGGCAGTTTTGCGTCATGGGGTTTGCCGGCAACAGCGCCCCCGACCATGTTGATCATCTGCAGGCCCTGCCTTTTTTTCTGAAGCGGATGATGAGATAAAGCCTGCCGGAGCTGTCCGGCTTAACGCTATAACGATGCACAAATACCTCTATATCTGTATTTTTTCTTCCCTGCTGGGTGCCGGAACGGTGCAGGCACAGACCTCCTTTCGATTTGCGCAAATCTCCGATACGCATGTGGGCAGTGCAACCGGCGCCGAAGACCTGCGCCGGGTGGTCCATGACATCAATGCGGACAGCAGCCTGGCCTTTGTGATCCTGTCGGGGGATATCACCGAGTTTGGTGCGGATACGGAGCTCCGGCTGGCGCGCCGCATCCTCGACAGCCTGCAAAAGCCTTTGTATGTCATACCCGGCAACCATGACGCCAACTGGTCCGAGAGTGGTGCCAACAGCGTGATGACCGTTTTTGGCGCTCAGCACTTCGCGTTTCGTTTCGGGGGTTATCTCTTTGCCGGGACCGCTTCGGGTCCCTTCATGCGCATGGGGCCGGGACAGATTCCCCGGGAGGACATCGTCTGGCTGGACTCCCTGCTGAGCCATATGGCAGACACGAGTATGCCTGTCATCTTCGTCAACCACTATCCCCTGGATTCTTCGC
>CBINPH010000347.1:0-3320 GCA_966252445.1 uncultured Chitinophagaceae bacterium
GATTGGCGTGTGCAAGAAATGTTAGCAAAAGCATTTGACCATTATTGCAAGACAACAGACAATGGACTTATCAGAATAATAAGGAAAGACAATTCCATTTTTCAAATACCTTATGGCAAAGACACAATATATAAGGCTGACAAAGGAGAGTATAGATTAAGAGCGACTAAAGAAGTTGTAATTGACCCAGACTTCTTAATGACTTGGGAAATTAGTACAAATGGCAATGACGATTTGGAGGAGATGAAAATGTACGGATACATACCACCAAATGAATAGAACGGCAGCCACTAACAGGAGTTTGGCTCAATGGCGGGTGACGTGGTTAATTGAGCATTCTACCTCGCATCAACTTTTGTGGTGCATTGACAGTTTTGAGCTCCGAAATCCGCCACTGCGCCAAGCGCCAAACCGTTAGCACCAACACGTGGACACAGTAGGATAGTCAAAAAAGCTTATGGGACATTTTCTAAACTCTCCAAGTTATTGAGCAACAAAAGCCAACTTTTGAGCAACAATTTGAAACATTCAGCCAGCATGGTTTTGGACTAAATGAAGGAGTCAGCATTTCAGACGTAGGCCGGTCGCAATGTGGGCACAAAGATAGTGACCAGATGGCACCGCAAGTGTTGCCCTGGATATTGTCAGTGGCTATCTTTGCGTCCCTGCGGGCATAGATAACAATCGAGGAAAATGGTAACCTTGTTTGATTGAGATTTTGCAAAAACATAGACATAGAAATGGAATACAGAGAGTTGGGTAAGACCGGTTTGGAAGTTTCAGCCATTACTTTTGGTGCATGGGCCATTGGTGGCTGGATGTGGGGTGGCACCGATGCCAAGGCCGCCGTGGCGGCGATACGCGCTGGCATCGATGAGGGCATGAGCAGCATAGATACCGCACCCATCTATGGTTACGGCCTTAGCGAACGCCTGGTGGGAGAGGCCCTCAAAGGGCTGCCCCGCGACAAGGTGCAGGTGCTCACCAAGTTCGGCATGCGCTGGGATACTACCCAGGGCAGCCTGCACATGACAGATGAGACGGCGAACCCGCCCATAGAGATCCGTAAATATGCCGGCAGAGACAGCGTCATCGCAGAATGTGAGGAGAGCCTGCGGCGCCTGGGCACGGATTATATTGACCTCTACCAGATACACTGGCCGGATGTGACTACGCCCATTGCCGAGACGATGGAAGCCGTTGTGAGGTTGAAGGAACAAGGCAAGATCCGCGAGGCCGGGGTATGTAATTACTCCGCCGCCCAGCTGGCCGAGGCCGGCCAGGTGATCCCGCTGGCCTCCAACCAGGTGCCTTACAGCATGGTGCTGCGGGATATAGAAAAGGAGGTCGTGCCTTATTGCCTGGACCATGGTCTGGGCATCCTGGCTTACAGCCCCCTGCAGCGCGGACTGCTGACCGGCAAATTTGCACCCGGCCATACCTTCGCAGAGGGTGACCACCGCCCCGGCACCCGCTTCTACAAGCCGGAGAACATGCGTCGCATCAACAGCTTCCTGGACGAGCTGCGTCCCATGGCCCAGGGGCTGGGGGTGACGCTGGCGCAGCTGGTGCTGCGCTGGACCATAGACCAGCCGGGGATCACGGTGGCCCTGGCGGGCGCCCGCCGCCCCGAGCAGGCAGTAGAGAACGCCCACGCGGCCGATATCCGCATCGCTCCGGATGACCTGGAGAAGATCAGGACGGCCCTGGCCGCCCTGCAGCTGGAGGGCTGAGCAGGGGCGTTTGCCGTCTTTTGGCTAATTTTGCCGAAATTTCAGGTCATGAGCAGGAACGGCAAGGTGTTGGTAGCCATGAGCGGCGGTATTGACAGTACCGTGACCGCGCTGATGCTGCATGACCAGGGCTATGAGGTGGTGGGCATCACCATGAAGACCTGGGATTATGCTACTTCGGGCAGCAGCAAGAAGGAGACGGGATGCTGCAACCTGGACTCTTTCAACGACGCCCGTGCCGCAGCCGTACAGCACGGCTTTCCCCACTTTGTCCTGGACATACGCGAAGAGTTCGGCAACCATGTGATCGAGGATTTCGTGGGAGAGTATCTATCAGGACGCACGCCCAACCCTTGCGTGCTCTGCAACACCCACATCAAATGGGCGGCGCTGCTGAAGCGCGCCGACGCCCTGTACTGCCCCTATATCGCTACCGGACATTATGCGCAGGTGCGCCCCGAGAACGGCCGTTATGTGGTGTCGCGGGGCCTGGACGAGACCAAGGACCAGAGTTATGTGCTCTGGGGGGTGAGCCAGGAATGCCTGTCGCGTACCCTGCTGCCCATAGGCACCTACCGCAAGACGGCGATACGGCAAATGGCCCTGGACTACGGCTATCCCGAGCTGGCGGCCAAGAGCGAGAGCTACGAAATTTGTTTCGTGCCCGACAACGACTACCGGGGATTTCTGCGGCAGCGCGTGCCTGAGCTGGAGAAGAAAGTCGCCGGCGGCCTCTTCCGCTGGAAGGACGGAAGCGTAGTGGGTCATCACCAGGGATACCCTTTTTATACCATAGGCCAGCGCAAGGGCCTGGGGGTGGCCTTGGGCCGCCCGGTCTTCGTCATCGCGATAGATCCCGAGACCAACACGGTGGTGCTGGGGGAGGAGGAAGACCTGGACCGCCAGCAGATGTGGGTGGGCCGCCTTAACCTCCAGAAATACGATGCCCTGCCCGACGGCATGGAGGCCCTGACCAAAATCCGTTACCGGGACAGGGGCACGCTGAGCCACCTCCACCTGGAAGGGGACCGGCTCCGCGTAGATTTTTACGCCGCCGCCAAGGGTGTGGCCCCGGGCCAGTCGGCCGTCTTTTATGAAGGCGACGACGTGCTCGGCGGGGGCATCATCCAGCGTTTTCCCGTTAACCTGCCGGCAGCCGCGGCACCGGCCGCGGCGGTCAGTGCGGACTGAGCCCCGGCCATATCGTTCACCATACGAAAACCTTTCATGCCTGACACCCAGCATTGCTTTGATGTTTTTTGCCTCTGCATAGGCGATTACCAGCGTTTCCAGGACGTAGACCGCCCCATCGCCAACCCTTTTGAGGCGGCGACGCTGGATCACCTGCTGTATGCCAAGAGCTGGGTGGACAACGTACAATGGGACCTGGAGGACCTGATCCGCGACCCCGCGATAGACCCCGTGAAGGCGCTGGCTCTCAAGCGGCGCATCGACGCCAGCAACCAGGAGCGCACGGACCTGGTGGAGCGCCTCGACGACCGCATCATGGCATCTCTCGGGGAGGTATCACCAGGGCCCGATGCCCGCCTCAATACGGAAAGCCTCGCCTGGGCCCTGGACCGCCTC
>CBINPH010000348.1:0-3316 GCA_966252445.1 uncultured Chitinophagaceae bacterium
TTTCCTGGAACTCAACTTTATGTTGGAAGGCAGCATGTACCAAACCCAGGGCAGCCTGTTAAAAAGAAAGCGATTCGATAAAGGTTATTATAATTTATTATTTAACCCAGGTACCATGGAGCAAAGTGAATTTATCGGTACCGGTCGCTTCAGAACTGTAGGCATCCATATTGATCCCGAGCGGGCGAAAGAGCTCTTGTCTTCAGACATTCCGGAACTGACGCATTTAGCTGAAAAAATGGAAAAGCAGGAGCCCTTCCTGTTTCAGAGCGGTGTGGCGGGTATCCATAGTTCCATGAAATATCTCCTGGATACCCTTTGGGTACATGCGGATTCCGCGGGATTAACCAAACTGCATTTTGAAGCTTATACGCTGGAACTGCTTTCCCTGGTTTGTTCCAGCCTGATTCATCAGGAAAAAAAGTACAGCGAAGTATACATCAATCAAACGGATACTGAAAAACTTCACCATGCCCGTGACGTTTTACTCAGCAACCTGGCTGATCCGCCCCTGATCCGTGAACTCGCAACATTGTGCGGATTAAACGAATTTAAGTTAAAGAAAGGATTTAAACAGTTGTTCCAGACCAGCATCCTGGCTTTTGTCAATGAGCATCGTTTACAATCGGCAAGAGCGGCCATCTATTTACGGGAAAAAACCATCAGTGAAATCGCCTACGAGCTGGGCTTTTCCCATCCCCAGCATTTTCACCGGGCATTTAAAAAGCGCTTCGGCGTAACGCCAAAAAGCCTCATCAAAAATTGCCAGCCTTAAGCGAGCAGGAATCGAAGCCAGATCACCATACGCACAAACAGGCAAGGCGTCCGGTCAACCATTACCCAAAATTTAACTGGTCTTTACCCGATTTCTTTCCTATACCCGGAATAATAGTAAATATGTAGAAAAGCAAAAACCTTTGTTGACCAATGGCCCTTGTGTGTGGGCGCGCACCTGCCCATCGCCGGATATACCCCTGGCTCACGGTCGCGAATATGCTGAATGCCGCCTTATCTTTGCGGTCATGAAACACATCATTTTCGACTTCGGGGGTGTACTCGTGGACTGGAATCCCCGTCACCTATACAGGGATATTTTCCGGGACGAAGAAGCCATGGAGCATTTCCTGGCCACGATCTGTACGGATGAGTGGAACCTGGAACAGGACAGGGGCCGCAGCCTCGCCGAGGGTACGGCCTGGCTGCAAAAACGGTTCCCTGAAGAAGCCGAACATATCGCCCTCTTTTACGGCCAATGGGAGACCATGATGAAAGGGGATATCCCGGAGCATGTCGCCCTGCTGCGGGAACTGAAGGCCACCGGACGCTACGGCTTATACGGATTGACCAACTGGTCATCCGAAACTTTTCCCCTGGCGTTGAAGCGCTTTTCTTTTTTCGGGCTGTTCGACGGCATCGTCGTATCGGGAGAAGAACGCCTGGTGAAGCCTGACAAAGCCCTTTTTCAACGTCTCGTGGACCGCTATGCCCTGGTGCCTGAACAGAGTCTGTTCATAGACGACAACGCCAAAAATATTGCGGCCGCACGAGCCATGGGATTCCATACGGTGCATTGCGTCCCCGACATCGACCTCCGGGCAGCCTTACAAGCCCAGGGAGTGCTGTAAGGGACCTACGCAGATTTTTTTTGCAAGTTGGCCAGCATATCGGCCGTCATCCGGGGTAAATCGTATTCCGGCTTCCATCCCCAGTCGCGGCGGGCGATGCTGTCGTCGATGCTTCTGGGCCAGCTCTCCGCGATTTCCTGGCGGTAGTCGGGCGCATAGGTGATGTTAAAATCAGGCAGATGGTGGCGTATAGCTCCCGCAACATCTCGCGGTGCAAAGCTCATGGCCGAGAGGTTGTAGGCGGTATGCAGGGAGATGCGGGCGGCATCGGCTTCCATGAGTTCTACGGTGGCCCGGATGGCGTCGGGCATATACATCATCGGCAGGAGCGTATCCTCGGCGATATAGCACTGGTAATGCCCTGCGTCAAGCGCCTCATGAAACATCTCTATCGCATAGTCGGTCGTGCCGCCTCCGGGCGCCGATTTGTAGCTGATGAGCCCGGGGTAGCGCAAGCTCCTCACATCCCCCCCGAAATGCCGGAAATAATACTCGCACCAGCGCTCGCCGGCGAACTTGGAGATGCCGTAGACCGTGGTGGGCTCGATGATGGCATGCTGGGGGGTGTCGTCCCTCGGTGAATTGCTGCCGAAGACGGCGATGGAGCTGGGCCAGTATACCTTGTGCAGGGCTTCTTCCTTGGCCACCTCCAGGACATTCAGCAGGCTCTGCATATTGATGTGCCAGGCCAGGGCCGGGTTTTTCTCTCCTGTCGCCGACAGGATGGCGGCCAACAGGTATATCTGGGTGATGTTGTGGCGGATCACCAGCACATGGAGCATCTCCTTGTTCATGACATCGAGGGACACGTAGGGTCCTGTGCCCTGCAACAGCGCATGTTCATTGCGCAGGTCCGAAGCAATGACGTTGCCTTCGCCATAATTGTGGCGAAGGGCCAGGGTCAGCTCTACGCCGATCTGTCCGCAGGCGCCGATCACCAGGATGCGTTCTTTGGGATTCATAACGGAAAGGCCTTTAGGATGAATGGGGGTTGAGGGGTCAGGGGTCAGTCGTCGGCCCCGAGGTCGGGCCGGCGTTCGCGGGTGCGTTGCAGGGCTTGCTCATGACGCCAGGCATCGATGACCTTGGGGTCCCCGCAGAGCAATTCAGGGGGCACCTTCCAGCCCCTGAAATCGGCCGGCCGGGTATATACCGGCGGGGCCAGCAGGCCGTCCTGGAAGGAGTCAAAAAGGGCGGAGGTCTCGTCGTTGAGAACGCCCGGGATCAGCCGGCCGATGGCATCCACCATCACGGCTGCCGCCAGCTCCCCTCCCGACAGCACATAATCTCCTATAGACACCTCCCGCGTCACGAAGTGCTCCCTTATCCGCTCGTCCACGCCCTTGTAATGACCGCAGAGCAGCAGGAGGCGCTGTTTCAGCGAGAGCTGGTTGGCCATGCGCTGATCGAAACGCTCTCCGTCGGGAGTGAGGTAAATGATCTCATCATAGGTCCCCTGCTCCTGCAGGTGTTCGATGACCCGGGCGATCGGCTCCGGCATCATCACCATGCCCGCGCCACCGCCGAAGGCGTAATCGTCGACCTGCCCATGTTTGTACGGCGTGTATTCCCGCAGATTATGCACCTTCACTTCAAGGAGGCCCTTCTGCTGTGCCCGTTTCATAATGGAATGGGCAAAAGGACTCTCCAGCAGCTCCGGCAGCACACTGACGATATCGATATGCATGGGG
>CBINPH010000349.1:0-3286 GCA_966252445.1 uncultured Chitinophagaceae bacterium
ATGTCCGCCTCACTGGCGCCCTTGTCCAGGCCCAGCACCTGGTAATAATCGATGAAATCCATAGTCGTCCTTTTGCATGTGCTTCCGGCCTCCGAATTTCGCCCATCCGGGCGAGATCCCGAAATCCGATTTGATTCAGCGGATGAGCAGGGTCGTGCCCTTCCTGAAGATCCGTTCCCCGGTATCCCGGTCGGTGAAGGAGAGCATCCACACATAGCCGCCCGCATCCTGGGGCTTGCCCTGGAAACGCCCGTCCCACTTCCGGGTCCAGTCGCGGGTCTCGAAGACCAGCTGTCCGTAGCGGTTGTAGACCCGGAACTCCAGGTTATCGGCCTTATAGGCGTTCAGCGGATACAGGTAGTCGTTCTGCCCGTCGCCGTTCGGCGTGAAGGCCGTCGGCACATCGATATAGCAGTTGTTGATCACCTTGACGATGCGTACGGCCGTATCGCGGCAGCCGACCTGGTTCTGCACGACGAGGCTGACGGTATAATCGGTGCTGCGCTGGGGGACGGGGTAGCGCTGCCGGGGCGGATCTGTCACCGCGCTGCCCTGCCCGTTGCCGAAATCCCAGTCCCAGCTGAGGATATGCCCCAGGCTGTGGTTGACGAAGGTGGCCTCGTCCTCGGGGCAGAGGAAGGCGGGGGCGTCGAAGTCGGCGACCAGCTGAAAATCCCGGTTGGGGGTAAGGCGGACCGCCGCCGTGTCGCTGCAGACGCCGTTGGAGACCCTGAGCAGGGCGTCGATGGGGGCAAAGCTGGTGTCCTGCAGCACGAGATGCTGGCGTTGGTCGTGGAGGCTGCCGCCGAAATCCCAGCTCCACTGGTTGACCTGATGCCCGCCCGGATGGTCCAGGGCCACGGTATAGTATCCGCAGAAATAGTCGAAGCGGGAGCTGAAAGCGGCCGAGACGGTGTCGGCGGTGGAAAAAGGCAGGGTGGCACCCGCCGCGGTGGCTACGCCGCAGTCGCTGATCAGCGTATTGCCGTCGCTGCCCGGCCGCAGGGCGACGGTATAGTTCCCCTGCAGGTAGGCGGGTGCCGACAGGCGGATCTCCACGGTGTCCGCCAGCCCGTCGCGGCAATGCCAGCCGGCGGCCCCGGTGATCTGCAGGGCGGGGGTCCCGCTGATCACGAAATCGCTGCCGTCCGGGGCGATGGAACTGCAGCGCATGGGCCCCCCGAAGGCCACCAGGAGCCGGTCGGGCGCGCAGCCGGGGGAGGCGATGGCGCTCATCGGCGTCGGCGGCACCAGGGGCACGTTGAACGACAGCTTGTCGCCGGCGGGGATCGAGGCCTCGCAGTTGTCCAGGATGGTGTTGCCGTCGCTGCCCACGCCGATCACCAGCGCATAGTCGCCCGGCGGCAGGGGCTTCTGGAGCTCGAGCACCAGGGAGTCCATGTCGAAGCCCGCGCCGGGCACGCGGGCGGCGGAGACTGTCGTGGCGGCGGGCTGCAGCCTAAACTCGGTCCCCGCCGCCGTCAGCGAGCTGCGCTTCATGCTTTTGTTCAGCTTGAGGTATAGCGTGCTGCCGTCACAGCGGGCACTCACGGCCTGCATGGCAGGCGGGGTGGTGTCCGTGATGACCGCCGTGCCCCCGCCGAAGGACAGGCTGTAGCCGCTCTGCGAATCGCGGGTGAAGTGGCTCACCAGCAGCAGGTACCGGTGCCCTTTCTGCAGCACCGGCATCTTGCTGAACAGGGGCCGGTAGGGGCCGTTGGTATAGCTGCCGCAGACCAGCAGGGAATTGGCCGTGGTAGAGGTGCCCGTGGTTCCGGGCTCTCCCGACCAGTTGGCCGCCACGAACAGGTCGGTATTGGTATACACCTCGTCGACGGCATGTCCGGTCACATCGAACAGCTGCCAGTCGTAGTCGTCGGCGAGATTGTTGGGCACGATGGTAAATCCCAGGGTGCCGGACTGGAAGCAGGTGAACTTGTACCAGTAGGGGTTGACGTCGTCGTAGTGCAGGTTGACCTCGCCGCTGCAGCCGGCCGCAGGGATGGGGCCGTTGGTGCAGGCCGGCACCGTATCCTGCCGGAACACGGAGGTCCCGCAGACCGGGAAGGCCGTGGCCGGTGTCTGGCCCAGGGTCGTACACTGCGCCCAGGCCTTGCCACCGACAGCCAGCAACAGCAGGGTCAATAAGGTCTTCATGTCCTTACCTTTCGGGTTTCTGTGGCCGGGCTTTCGGCCCACGCCGGAAAAGCGGCGCGAAAAGGTACAACTTTTTGCATGGAAGCGCACCGCAGAGGGTTGGATAATCGGGATCCTTTTGTACCTTGGAGGGCCCAACGCTTCCTTAACGCAAAACCAGACCATGGACCGCAGAGATGCCTTGAAACAGGCGGCTCTCCTCATGGGCGGCGCCTTGACCGCCGCCACCCTCAGCGCCGTGATGGAGGGCTGCGAACGCCCCGCCCGTCAGGGCCAGGGAGGACAGTTCACCGAAGACGAGACCGCCATGCTGAGCCGCATGGCCGACGTCGTCATTCCCCGCACCAGTACGCCGGGGGCCGTAGATGCCGGGGTGCCGGCCTTCATCGTCATGATGATGGGCGACTGCTATCCCGAGAAGGCGCAGCAGGCGTTCCACGAAGGCCTGGCGGCCTTTGACCGCTGGTGCCGCGGGGAGCAGGGCGACGGTTTCCTGGCCCTGACGCCGGGAGACCAGGAGACGGCCGTCGCCGGGCTGGACGCCCTCGTGATGGGCAAAAAAGAGTTGCCTGACAAGGCCCTGTCCTTCTACCGGACCTTCAAGGAGCTGACCATCCTGGGGTATTTTACCTCCAAACCGGGCGCCACCGAGACCCTGCGTTATGTGGCCGTTCCGGGCCGGTACGACGGCTGCATCCCTTACCATGAGGGCGACAAGGCCTGGGCCACCTGACTGAACGACCTAAATGCTGCATGATGAACTATAACGGAAAAGCCGCCGCCCAGGATACCTATGACGCCATCGTCATCGGGTCAGGCCTCAGCGGGGGCTGGGCCGCCAAGGAGCTCACCGAGAAAGGACTTACGGTGCTCATGCTGGAAAGGGGCCACCAGCTGGAACACATCAAGGACTACAAGACGGCCACCAAGGACCCCTGGGACTTTACCCACCGGGGCCGGCTCACCGAAGCCCAGAAAAAGGACCACGAGTTCCTGCGCAGGGACTACCCCTACAGCGAGTTCAACGCCAGCTACTGGTTCAGGGATGCGGACGCCCCCTACGCGGAAAAGCAGAAGTTCGACTGGTTCCGCCCCGATATCGTGGGGGGCAAATCCATCATGTGGGGAC
>CBINPH010000350.1:0-3273 GCA_966252445.1 uncultured Chitinophagaceae bacterium
CCGGTGGGGAGTCGGCCCTGATGAAATACCTGAGCACGCATATTCACTATCCCGCTGTGGCCAGAGAAAATGGCATCCAGGGTACGGTAGTGGTGCAGTTCGTGGTCAACACGGACGGTTCCATACAGGATGTGAAGACCGTGGGCGCCAAAAAAGGCGGCGGGCTTGAAGAAGAAGCCGTCCGCGTGGTCACGGGCATGCCGAAATGGAAGCCCGGCCGGCAAAACGGCCGCAGCGTGCGTGTGCAGTACAGCCTTCCTGTACGCTTCGTGCTCCAGTAACATGCATCACCAGGCTTAACCGCCTTATCTTATCATATTCCCCGCCAGACACTGGCGGGGAATATTTTTTTGTGGGCATACATGCCCTATCCTGCAGTGTTCATATGGCTCCTGCCGGGGTGCTGGCGGACATGGCTTATGGAATATGGAGGTTTTCGCGTCTCCATAGAAATCTTTTGCCATGGAAGCCACAAAATACCTGACGGCTGATTTCCTGGATATCCTGTTCGAGGAAAGAAACAAGCGCTATGGAGCCTATGAACTCCGGCGTACATATGAAAAGCGCCTGGCCCGCGCCATGGGCACTACCCTGGTCGCTGTCATTTTGCTGACGGGAACCTATGCCGTCGCGCATTTCATGACGAACGGGCACCGGAATGAAATGCCGCCTCCCGAGAAAAATGTCGTGCTGGAAAACGTGGACATCAAGACACCCGATCAGCCACCGCCGCCACCACCACCTCCCGCCCCGGAGCCGCCCAAGGTGAGGCCGCAGCAGCAGTTTACACCGCCCAAAGTCGTTGAGGATGAAAAGGTGATGCCGGAGGAGCAACCGCCCAATCTGGATCAGCTGAAGGACAAGGTGATCAGTTCCCAAACCCTGGCCGGTGATGCCGACGGTATAGACCTTGGGCTGGTGCAGGACAAAGGAACGGGTGTGGTGGCTGCGGCCCCCGAACACAAGAAGATATTCGTGGCGGTAGAGCAGATGCCCGAATTTCCCGGCGGAGAAGAGGCCCTCATGAAATTCCTCAGGTCGCATATCCATTATCCCAACGTCGCCAGAGAAAACCAGATCCAGGGTATTGTCGTGGTGAAATTCGTGGTCAACACGGATGGCACCATCCAGGATGTCAGCATTGCCAGCGTCCGGAAAGGCGGGGCCTGGAGGAGGAAGCTATGCGTGTGGTGAAAGAAATGCCCAAATGGAAACCCGGCAGGCAGAACGGCCAGGATGTACGGGTATGGTTTAATCTCCCGGTACGGTTCATGCTTCAGTAATGTATGTGGCCCTGTCTATGGCCTGTTGCATTCCCCGCCAGCCCTTGGCGGGGAATACGTATTTTTGTTTAACCCATGACACTCACGCTGAACCCTTCCGACCTTATCGTGGCTCCCGCCACCGCCCCCGGCATAGCCGCCATTGGGATCGTCCGCCTGAGCGGCCCGGGCGCGCTGCAGGTGGCCGGCGAATTGTTCCGGGGCACGTCTCCCGAACAGGCGCCCTCACATACCCTCCATCATGGCTGGTGGACGGACGGGGAACGTCCATTGGATGAGGTCCTGGTCAGCGTATTCCGGGCGCCGGCCTCCTATACCGGTGAGGACATCATCGAGATCTCCTGCCATGGCTCGCCTTACATCATGGAGCAGGTGGTCCGTTCCTGTGTGGCCCGTGGCGCCCGGCTGGCGCGGCCCGGCGAGTTTACCCAAAGAGCTTTTCTCAATGGCAAGCTCGACCTTACCCAGGCCGAGGCCGTGGCAGACCTCATCGCGTCGGGCTCGGCCGCTGCGCACAGCACAGCCCTGAACAACCTCCGTGGCAGGTTCTCGGACAAGCTGAAGGCCCTGCGTGAGCAGCTCATCCTGTTCCGCTCCCTGATGGAGCTGGAGCTGGACTTTAGCCAGGAAGATATTGAATTTGCGGACCGCCAGCAACTGTACCGCCTGCTCGACGAGGCGGAGGCGGAGGTCGGCCGCCTGGTGCAATCCTTCGGCCTGGGCAACGCGGTGCGGCAAGGCGTCAGCGTAGCCATCGTCGGCCCGCCCAATGCCGGCAAAAGCACCCTTTTGAATGCGCTGCTCAACGAAGAAAGGGCCATAGTCAGCGATATAGCGGGCACGACCAGGGACACCATCGAGGAGGTGCTCAATATCCGGGGCATTCTTTTCCGGCTCATCGACACGGCCGGCATCCGCGATCACAGCAGCGACGTCATCGAAACTGCCGGTATAGGGCGCAGCCTGGACAAGATGCGAAGCGCCGACATCGTGGTATATCTTTTCGATGTAGCAGAAGAACCGGACACCCTGCAGGGGGCCCTGCATAAGCTGACCCGGGAAAACATCCGTTACCTTGCCGTGGGCAACAAGGCCGACACCGCTGACCTGGCGGCCTTGCAGGAGAAGTTCCTGAGTATTCCTGATTTGCTCTTCGTCTCCGCAAAGGAAGAATCGGGCATGGAGGACCTGAAGGACCGGCTGTACCACAGCATTGTCCAGGAGGGGCTAAATACCGAGGATACGCTCCTGACCAACGCACGCCATCTGGAGGCGATGGAAAAGGTAATGCAGTCCCTCCAGGAAATCCGTGAAGGCTTGGATAAGCATCTCAGCGGCGATCTTATCACGCCGGATATCCAGCGATGCCTGCACTACCTGGGCAGCATTACCGGTGAGATCCAGACCGACCGCGATATCCTGGGAACCATTTTTTCGAAGTTCTGTATCGGGAAGTAACCGGCGGAAAATAACGATAAACAATAACAAACAATAGTAAGTAAAACGCTGAAAATGAAATATTTTTAGCGTTTTTTGTTACGTTTTCATTATGTTTGTTTGCAGGTATTTACTCAGTTTTTGTACGTCATCCGTACTTTTTTCAGTGACGTACAAATACGTACAAATTTTAACTATGGAAAAAGCGATTAAGGTTCGATTACGAGAGCAAAAAAACAAGTCAGGTCGTATCAGTTTATACTTGGACTTTTACCCACCCATTTACGATGCGGACAAAAAGAAAGAAACCCGCAGAAAATTTATCAATATTTACTTATATGAAAAACCAAGAGACCGAATTGAAAAGGAGCATAATCAAGTTGCCCGAATGAAAGCGGAACAAATCCGTTCCGAGTATGAGTTACGCTTATTCAATAAGTCTTTCGGTCTGGTGGACCGCTTTGCCGGCAAAGCAGATTTCTTGGCCTACTTTTACGAAAAGGTTCGTAAGCGCTATACGTCCAAAGGGAACTATGATAACTGGCTTTCGACG
>CBINPH010000351.1:0-3222 GCA_966252445.1 uncultured Chitinophagaceae bacterium
GTACAGCAGGTGCCGCTCCCCCAGGGCCGCATAGGGCAGGGGCGGCGCCTGCTCCACCTGGGGATGCATGCCCAGGGGGGTGGTGTTGATGATCAGGGGCCAGTCCCTGAGCCGCCCGGCGCTCAGGTCTTCGTAGACCAGTCCTTCCGCCGAAGGACGGCGGCTGACCCGGCGGTAGGCGATGCCCAGCTGCTCCAGGGCATAGGTGACCGCGCGGGCGGCGCCACCGGTGCCCAGCACCAGGGCGCGGTCATGCCAGGGCTGCAACAGGGGTTGCAGGGAGCGGGCGAAGCCGACGGCATCGGTGTTGTAGCCCAGCGGGCCTTCGGCCGTGAAGTGTATGCAGTTGACGGCACCGATGCGTGTCGCCGCACCCACGGTCTCCCGCAGGTAGGGGATCACCGCCGCCTTGTGGGGGATGGTGACGTTGAGGCCTTCCAGGCCCTCCAGGCCGCGGATCAGCGCCGGCAGCTCCCCGATGTCGGGGAGGGGATACAGGCTGTACCGGCAATCGCCGATCCCCGCTTTCCGGAACTTCTCCGTAAAAAACTTTTCGGAGAAAGAATGGGACAGGGGGTATCCAATAAGGCCAAATTGTCTCACGGCAGTTGCTTTGCGAAGGCCGCCCTATTTTTCCAGGAACAGCTGGAAGGTCTCGCTGCGCAGGCCCACCCTCATGGCTTCCAGGGGGATGACCTCGTGGGGGGCGAGGTTGCCCAGGTTGACATTGCAGCCTACCAGCTGCAGGAAATAATACTGCTGTTCCTTTTTGGGCGCCTCCCAGATGATCTTTTCGGCGGGGATCTGCGTCAGGATCTCCTGCACCAGGCCCTGGCGCACCTCGCCGGAGTCGCGGTAGATGCCCACGGTGCCGCTCTCCCGGGCCTCGGCGATGACGTAGGCCGAGCCGGCCTCCAGCTCCGTGCGCATCAGCTCCACCCACTTGTAGGGAGGCATGATGTTGGTCACATCCTTGGAGCCTACTTCGCTGAGCACCGTACAGTGCTTGGCGAGCTTCTCGATGTAGCCGCATTTCTCCGCATGCGGGATGATGATGGAACCGTCCGACACCTCGGTATAGGTGATCTCGAAATCCTTCAGCACCTGCAGGTAATCGTCGAACTGGTTGCGGATCAGGAAAGCCTCGAACAGGGTGCCCCCGAAATACACGGGGATATCGTATTCTTTATAGACGGCCAGTTTCTCTTTCAGGTTGGGCGTCACGAACGAGGTGCCGAACCCCAGCTTCACAATGTCTACGTGCGGGGCCGCCACGCTCAGGAAATGGCTGGTTTCAGGGATGCTCAACCCCTTGTCCATGACCATGGTCAGGCCATGGTTGCGGGGCTTAGCGGTTCGCGGGGGAATCTGCGAGAGTTCAAAATTCATGGGCATTTATTTTACAGTCTGTTAATCCTCCTTCCGTCAAAAAACGTGTAAAAGTACTAACAATCTCCGATCATGGGCAGAAGGCGGGCCGGGAGGCCCGGGGAAGAGCTACTTCTTGTGCTTGTACCGGACCACGATGTCCACGACGCCGCTGTGCTGCAGCACCGTGGGGTTCAGCTCCAGCAGCTTCTTGAATTGCCTGGGGGACTCGGCAAGGGCGGATTCCAGCTGCAGCAGCGCCTCCTTGCTGCGGCCCAGCATCAGCAGGACGCCGCAACGGTAATACCGGTACGCCGCCTTGTGCCCTGTCTCCTTTTCGGCGAGGTCCAGCTGCAACAGGGCCTCTTCCAGGTAACCGGAGAGATAGAGGCCGCGGACGAAATGCAGGCGCGCGCGGGAGCTGGCGGGGCGCAGGCGGATGGCCTCCAGCAGCTGCGCCAGGGCATCTTTGTAGGATTCCGTCTGCAGATAACATTCCGCCAGGGCCAGGCAGTATTCGGCGCTCTTGGTGTTCAGCTTGCGGGCGGAAAGCAGGTACTGGATGGCCTGCATCCACTGCATCTCCATCATGTAGGTGCGTCCCACACGGAAATACAGGTGGTCATCGCCGGGGTTGAGGTGGTAGGCCTTGCGGTAGTAGTAACGGGCCTGGTCGTATTTTTTCTGCTTTTCGTAGCAGTGCCCCATGGCCTCGTAAATGACGTCTTCCGGCTTGGCGATCTCCATGTGACGCTCCAGCATGTGGATGGCTTCGGGATAATTGCGCAGGCGAATATAGGCGTCCGCCAGGTTGCGGTAGGCGTATTCGAACTTCTCGTTGATGGCGATGGCATAGAGGTAGGCGTCCACCGCCTTCTCATACAGCTTCAGTTCCTGGAAGGCCGTGCCCAGGTTGAACCAGGCCAGCTCGTTGTAGGGGGAGTCCTCCAGGATGCGGCGGTGCAGGCGGATGCTTTCCTCCGTGCGTCCCGTGAACTCCGTCCAGAAGCATATTTTGTGCAGGGCCTCTTCGTTGGCGGGCTCGTATTCCAGGGCCATCTTCAGGCAATCGAAGACCTTGTCAAACTCCTCCCAGTCGTCGTACACGTCGGCGAGCTCCAGCAGCAGCTCCGTGCGGTCTTCACCGCTGAAGCGTTCCAGGTTCTCTTCCAGCAGGGCCACCGCCTTTTCATGCTGGCGCAGCCCCATATAGGCGTCGGTCTTGAGGATGTAGACATTGATGTCGTTCGGATCCAGCGTCTCGGCCCTGCCGATCAGGGACAGGGCTTCCCCATAATGACTTTCTTCGATGAGAAGATCGGCCTTTTTCAGCATCAGCCAGGAAGAATAGGGGAACTGGGCCATCGCCATCTCGGCGGCCTGCAGGGCCACCGGCAGGTTGTTCTGATCATCGTAATAATCGATGATCATTTCGAAAGAATCCTCATCGAGGTAGGTATGTGAATGACCGTCCCTCATGTCCTCGAACTGTCGGATAAGATCCTTCAGCCCCTCAAACCCTTCACCGGAGGATTGTTCCTGAAACATTACTGTAAAGATAGAAAAAACCCCTTACCGTCCAAATGCTTTTTGGCCCGCGTGCGGCAGCCTCCGGGCGAAAACCGGGGGGCACCCAACGCCGGGGGCCTTTTTTACGTTATCTTTCCGAATAGTTTCGTAGTTTTGTACAGCATGAAAAGGATCTGGACAGCCATCATGGTCACGGGGTTCCTGGCAGGCACCTTGTTCTGCCAAGAGCTGCATGCCCACATGCCGTGGAAGAACCGGGTCTATTTCACGCCTTACGACCTGCCCAGCCACAGCGCGCCGCTGGCCTTCCCTACCCTGACGCTG
>CBINPH010000352.1:0-3205 GCA_966252445.1 uncultured Chitinophagaceae bacterium
AGATGCCTGGATATTGGTTCCATGGCTGCCTAATTTATTACCGAACTATTGTTCATAGAGATGATCTAAAAAATACTCGTCGATCTCATGCATTAACTGTTCATTCAAAGAGCGATCGCCACGAGGCTTATATTACAAGCCGCTACGATGAATGGACAACAAGGCACATTGCCGGGTAATGCTTAGCTCGGTATGGTTCCGATCTACCAGGCCCCGACGTTTGCCTGGGGGATAAGCCTATGGCAATTTTTTTTTAAGAAAATCATTCTCCACCTTCAATTGGCCGATCTGGGCATAGAGCTGATCGAGTTTCTTTTCCTGTTCACTGGCTTGCCCATCTGCTAAAATACGGGACTATTGTTACGCTTCTCAAAAACTGCTCGACGATAAGGATATTCACACCATGTGAATTTATCTTTCCATAAACAAATAAAGCATTGGAGAAAGCAATCTCTCCACTAGACTAGCTTGCAGATAAACGCTCCGTCGATTGACGAACAAAAGATGACTTTCTTTGATACTTATTCATGCCATAGTATAGTACTCATGATCAAAATGTATATTTTAGAAAGGCATCTGTAGCGAAATAATTGTCGACCCTGAAGTTCCGTATCGGCTATAAAACATTCTTTTAGATACCCAGCTTCCTATACTGAAGCCGACCCTCAAAAAAACCCGCAGCCCTAGCCGGCCGAAACCGGAAGGACCGCGGGTACAACATAAATGAATCGCCCCAAAGAGGTCAGAATATCTTGTTCAGCGCATCGATATAGCCGTTGACACAGGCATTCACGATATCGGTGCTGACGCCAAAGCCATAGTACGATTTGCCCTGGTGGTTGACACGCATGTTGACCTTGCAGACGTCATCGCTGCCCCCGTTGATGGCCTGGATGTTGAACTCCTCCACTTCGATCTGCCCGGGGACGATCTGGTGGATGGCCTTGATGGTGGCATTGACGGGTCCGTTGCCCGAGGCGCTGGCTTCTTTTTCCTCGCCATTGACTTCGAGCCGCACGGTGGCCATGGGACGCAGCGGGTCACCACAGACGACCTGCACCAGCTTGATGCGGATGCCCTGGTCGCTGACCTGGCCCTGGCGGTTGTCGCTGCCCATGAGCATCTCAAGGTCGTGGTCGTTGACTTCCTTGATGCGGTCGGCCAGCTCCAGGAACTGCCGGTATACTTCGTCAATATTGAGGTTGTCGAGCTTGTAGCCCAGCCGCTCCAGGCGATGCCGCAGGGCATGCCGTCCGCTGCGGGCCGTGAGGATGATGGAGTTGGACGGGATGCCCACATCCTCGGGATTCATGATCTCGTAGTTCTCGCGGTGCTTCAGCACACCGTCCTGGTGGATACCGGAGCTGTGGGCGAAGGCGTTGCGCCCCACGATGGCCTTGTTGGCCTGCACCGGCATGCGCATGAGCTGCGACACCATGGCGCTGAGGGGGTAGAACTTCTTGGCGTTGATGTTGGTATGGAAGCCGAGCGAGGGGCGGTGCACCTGCATGACCATGGCCACTTCTTCCATGGAGGTGTTGCCGGCACGCTCGCCGACGCCGTTGATGGTGCACTCGATCTGGCGGGCGCCGGCTTCCACGCCGGCGATGGAGTTGGCGGTGGCCAGGCCCAGGTCGTTGTGGCAGTGCACGGAGATGATGGCGCGGTCTATGTTGGAGACATGCTCTACCAGGTAGCGGATTTTTTCCGCATACTGCTCCGGCAGGCAGTAGCCATTGGTGTCGGGGACGTTCACCACGGTGGCGCCGGCGGCGATCACGGCCTCGATCATGCGGGCCAGGTATTCATTGTCGGCCCGGCCGGCATCCTCGGCATAGAACTCGATGTCTTCAACTTTCTGCTTAGCATATTGCACGGCGTCCACGGCACGCTTGAGCACTTCCTCGCGGGTGCTGTTGAACTTGTGCTTGATGTGGATGTCGGAGGAGCCGATGCCGGTGTGGATACGCTTGCGCTTCGCATACTGCAGCGCGTCAGCGGCGGCGTCAATGTCGGCGCGGTTCGCCCGCGTGAGGGCGCAGATGACGGGCTCGGAGACGGCCTTCGAGATCTCGACGACGCTTTTGAAATCCCCGGGGCTGGACACCGGAAAGCCTGCCTCGATGACGTCCACGCCCAGGGCTTCCAGCTCCTTGGCAATCTGGATTTTTTCTACCGTGGTCAGCTGGCAGCCCGGTACCTGTTCCCCGTCTCGGAGGGTGGTGTCGAAAATGTACACCCGGTTCTTGTCGCTCATAATATTGGTCTTTTATACAATGCCCTCAATGCTTGTTTAGGATGCTGGGGGTCCTTCCTGTCCTTTCCAAATGGCGCAAAAGCGCAACCGCCTGTAATCGGCATGCCATTGGCCGTCACGGTACAGGTCATCGTACAGGTGATCCTGTATCTCATACAGCAGGTTGCGCCGTTCCAGGGGGCTGATGCCCCGGAAAAACTCCCTGCCGAACATTTCGAGCCACTCCACAATGCCGTTCTCGGCATCCTGCAGCACAGTGGGGCGGTCGAAGCATTCCATCAGCCGCACCTCGAAGCCATGCTTTTCGAGCTGCATGGCGTAGGTGCCCGGCGTCGGGAAATACCAGTTGTTGGTGGCCGCCTGCGCGGCATAGCGGTGGGCCGCCAGCACGGTGCGCAGAGCCTGAATGATTTTATCCACGTTGCCCCTGGCGCCGAACTCCGCCACAAAGCGTCCGCCGGGCTTCAGGTGGGCCCCCACGCGCTCCAGCAGGGCGTCGTGGTCCCTGATCCAGTGCAGGACCGCGTTGGAGAACACAGCATCGAAGCGCTCCCCCAGGTCGATGCTGCAGGCGTCGCCGCTTAAAAAGCGGATATCGGGGTACTTGCGCTTCGCCTCGGCGATCATGTCGGGGGAAGCGTCCAGCCCCGTCACATCGCTGCCCGCCTGCGCGATGCGCTGGGCGATGTCACCGGTGCCGCAGCCCAGGTCCAGGATATGCTCCCCGGGCTGGGGGTCCAGCAGGGCCAGCACCGGCTCGCCCTGTCTGGACACGAACTCGTGGCGGCTGTCATATAAGGCGGCGTTCCATTCCATAGTTATTTCATCAGTTGCAGCACCTGCTGGCCCATGGCCTCGGTGCCGAGGATAATCGAATTGGCCGTATGCTTGTCGGACATATCCAGGGTGCGGTAGCCCTGCCGAAGCACGGCGCCTATGGCCTGCACC
>CBINPH010000353.1:0-3200 GCA_966252445.1 uncultured Chitinophagaceae bacterium
TCGGACAGCCTGCCGCAATGGCAGGCCCTCAGCGCCGTGTCCGGCCTGCCGATCTTTGTGCCTTGCGGGATCCTGTTCTTTTTTCCCACCGAAGAACCATACGGCGGGGACAGCATCGCCTGAGCACCGCGGGATTTTCTTTCGTATTTTTAACGGATGCAATACCTGCTCTCCAACGGCAGCCGGCTGCGCATCCGCGAGGTGACCGCCGCCGACGCCGCCGCCCTGCTGGACATGTTCCGCCAGGCGGTGGAGGAGTCCGCCTTCCTGATGACCTCTCCTGCCGAGGCGCGCCAGCTGACCCTGGACCGGGAAAGGGAGTTCATCGCCGGTTACGTGGGCCATGCCCAGCACCTGTTCCTGGTGGGGGAGGTGGAAGGGGCTCTGGTCGCCACCCTCAGCGTCACCCAGTCCAAATGGGAAAAGCAGCGGCATGTGGGGGAGTTTGGCATCGCGGTGCTGCGGCCTTACTGGAACCTGGGCATCGCCCGCCGCATGATGAATGCGATGCAGCAATGGGCGGAGGCCCATCCCCAAATCCGCTGCCTGCAGCTCAGCGTCATGGCGGGCAACGAAAAGGCCATCCGCATCTACCGCAATTTCGGGTTCGTGGAAGAAGGGCGCCGGCGCGGGGCGCTGTGCACGGGCCCCGGCCGTTATGAGGACGTGATCCTCATGGCCAAATGGGTGAAGGACGAGCCTCTGTAAAAAAGCATGCTTTCAGGGGAACAGCTGCCGGTACAGCTCGTCCACGCGGGCGGCGGTCACCAGCTCCAGCCGGTACTTGCCCTGCTCCAGCCCCTTCTGGTTGTACCGGGAGATAAACATCTTGTCGAAGCCCAGCTTGTCCGCTTCGGCAATGCGCTGCTCGATGCGGTTGACGGGGCGGATCTCCCCGCTCAGCCCCACCTCGCCGGCGAAGGCGCAGGTGTAAGGTACGGGGCGGTCCTCATACGAGGACAGCAGCGCGGCGATGACGGCCAGGTCTGTCGAAGGGTCTTCCACCCGCAGCCCTCCCGCGATGTTGAGGAAGACGTCCTTGACCCCGAAATGAAAACCACCTCTTTTTTCCAGCACGGCCAGCAGCAGCTGCAGACGGCGGCCGTCGAAGCCGTTCACCGTCCGCTGCGGCGTGCCGTATACCGACGGCGTGACCAGGGCCTGGGTTTCGACGAGCAGGGGACGCTGCCCTTCCATGGAGGCGGCGATGGCAATGCCGCTGAGCAGACCCTCTTTCTCGGAGATGAGGACCTCCGAAGGGTTGGTGACGCCCCGCAGCCCGGCACCGCTCATCTCATAGATGCCCAGCTCGGCCGTGGAGCCGAAGCGGTTCTTCAGGGTGCGCAGGATGCGGTAGAGGTGATGCTGGTCGCCTTCGAACTGCAGGACCGTATCGACGATATGCTCCAGCACCTTGGGGCCGGCGATGCTGCCATCCTTGGTGATGTGGCCGATGAGGAAGACCGGCGTCTGTGTCTCTTTGGCGAAACGCTGCCACTCGCCTGTGCATTCGCGGATCTGCGAGATGCTGCCGGGAGCCGACTGTACCTGGGGGGATTGCAGTGTCTGTATGGAATCCACCACCACCAGGCGGGGACGCAGCTTGCGGATCTCGGAAAAAATGACGCTGCTGTCCGTCTCCGTCAACAGGTAACAGTCGCCCGCGCCCAGGCCCAGGCGGTCGGCGCGCATGCGCAGTTGTTGCTCGCTTTCTTCGCCACTGATGTACAGCACGCCCCCGCCTTCCAGTTGCAGGGCGCTCTGCAGCAGCAGCGTGGACTTCCCTATGCCCGGCTCCCCCGCGATCAGCACCAGCGACCCCGGCACCAGACCCCCGCCCAGCACGCGGTTGAGCTCCGCATCGGGAAAGCGCTGCCGCGCTTCGCCGGCGCTCTCGATCTCCGAGAGGCTGCGCACGCGGGCGGCGCCTTTGCGGCGTTCCTTCCACGCCGCCGGAGCCGCCGCACGTTCCAGCACTTCTTCCACAAAGGTGTTCCAGGCTCCGCAGGAAGGACAGCGTCCCAGCCATTTGGTACTCTCGTGCCCGCATTGCTGGCAGAAAAAAGCCGTCTTGGTTTTGCTCATGCGATAAAGATACGACGGGGATGTGGAGCAAGGAGATGCGCACCGCTGCGCAGGGGAAATGAACGGAAATCCATGAGCGGCAGCGGAGATATTCGGAAGATATTCGGGATCAAAAAACAGCCAAAGAAAAAGAGCCGGCACATCAGAAATGGCCGACTCTTTTTACTTACTAACCCATTAAATTCAAGTCGAAATTACTAAATGCCTTCAGAATAGCAAAGTTTATTTGGGGCATGTGAATAACTTTCAGCCCTTTTTTGGCCCTTTCCCTTCCCTGCGGGCCTCCGTTCCCTGTAGAAGCCATAGTTCGTTTTTCATATTCGTAAATTTATATAATACAATGAAATATCCCATATCTGGTCGTAAAATCAGGCCTGAGGCACCGGGTTTTATTTTGACATATGACAAAATGAACCATATGACATGGCCTGCCAGAAAGGCATTTTACCGCTAAGCGGCTGAAATTCAGTCCCCCTCCGGGCCCCCGGCCTTTAACAAAAATTTAACATGGCCATTTCCGGCAATGGACGGTCTTTTGCGCTACGGGGCGGAAAGCGACTTTCCCGGGCGGGGGGATACCCGCACCGGAACGTTCCGTAAAAACAGCCAAAAAAAGCAGACCATGTATTTCGGAGGCCATGCAGGGATCTGGATTCTTTCCCTGCTCTTACTGGGGGTGGGCATGCTGGTGAGCATGCGCCTGCGCGTCAAGTTCAGGACCTATGGCAAGATGCCGCTTTCTTCCGGCCTGTCGGGCAAGGAGATCGCCGAGCAGATGCTGGGAGACTACGGCATCCTGGGTGTACAGGTGCAGCGGTCCACGGGCTTTCTGTCGGATCACTATGACCCCGTCCGGCGGACCGTCAACCTCAGCCCGGAAGTCTATGAGGGCCGCAGCGTAGCGTCGGCGGCCGTTGCCGCGCATGAATGCGGACACGCGGTGCAGCATGCGCAGGCCTACAGCATGCTGAAGCTGCGCTCGGCCCTGGTGCCGGCGGTGCAGTTCAGCTCCCGCATCGTGCAGTGGGTGTTGCTGGCGGGGGTGTTGACCCTGCAGTTCTTCCCCGGGCTGCTGCTGGCGGGCGTCGTGCTGTTCGGCCTCATGACGCTGTTCT
>CBINPH010000354.1:0-3190 GCA_966252445.1 uncultured Chitinophagaceae bacterium
CACATGGACCTTCTGATCCAGCTTGAGCACCTCGCTGGGATGAGATATCCGGCCCCAGCTGATGTCGGTAATGTACAGCAGGCCGTCCACGCCGCCCAGGT
Organism: uncultured Chitinophagaceae bacterium; assembly: GCA_966252445.1. GTDB lineage: Bacteria > Bacteroidota > Bacteroidia > Chitinophagales > Chitinophagaceae > CBINPH01. Next base: position 102 of record CBINPH010000354.1, read on the forward strand.
CGATAAAGGCGCCGAAGTCGGTGATGTTCTTGATGGTCCCTTCCAGGACCTGTCCTTTCTCCAGCTTCGAGATGATGTCGGCGCGCTGCTGCTCTATATCGCTCTCTATCAATGCTTTATGGGATACCACGGCGTTCCGGATGGCCTCGTTGATCTTAACCACCTTGAATTCCATGGCCTTGCCGACGAACTGGTCGTAATCGGTGACCGGCTTGACGTCGATTTGGGAACCCGGCAGGAAGGTCTCCATACCGTCGATGTCCACGATCAGGCCGCCCTTGGTCTTGCTGGTGACCACCCCGGTGATGACCTCACCGGACTTGTAGGCGTCCACGATCTGCTGCCAGGCCTGCAGGATCCTCGCCTGCTTGCGGCTGAGGTAGAGCTGGCCATGCCGGTCTTCTTTTTCGACGACCAGCACCTCGACCTGGTCGCCGACCTTCAGGTCGGGAGTGTCGCGGAATTCATTCAGGGGCACCAGGCCGTCGGACTTGAACCCGATGTTGATGACGACATCCGTCTTGGTCAGGCCCACCACGATGCCGCTGATGACCTGTTCCTCGTGGATATCCTTAAAGGTGTTTTCGTAAATCTTCCCGTACCGGTCGCGCTCTTCGGCCGAATACACGGCCACATGGCGCTTGTCGACGCTCCAGTCGAAATCGTCGTGCTGTTCGGGGACGGCGGCTTCCGCAGGTGCGGCGGCCTCGGGTTCGGGGGATGGCTCCTGCGCCTGGGGCGCCGGATCTTCCTGCGGGGCGGATGCTGCAGGGTTGTCGCCCGGCTCGGGATTGGTTTCCGGGGCCGGTGCAGCAGGGTCGTTTGTTGTCGCTGTCGTCGGGGCCTGCTCCTCAGCGTTTTGGTCGTTTACAATTTTGTTTTCTTCCAAGTTTTGGATCCTCCTTTTTCGATAAATTTTTGGCTTTTTTTTGCTTTTCCCGTCCGCCATGCCCGGAGGGGCACGCAAAACGGGTGGCAAAGGTATGAAAAACCCATCAGACAAGGAAAATTATCTGGGTGGATTGCGGGGAGGGGTGAGGCCGGTCCAGGGCCGCCTGGCCGGGGCCGGCAGGTAAAATATTTTGAAAAATGCAGCATAAACCTTACCTTTGCCCTCTTCAAAAAAAGGAGTCTGCATGTTAATTATTGATTCGAAAGATTGCGAAAACATTGACAAAGCCCTCAAGAAGTACAAGAAGAAATTCGAGAAGTCCAGGGTTTTGTTGCAGCTGCGCACCCGCCAGGCCTTTACCAAACCGTCCATCAAGCGCCGCAACGAGGTGCTGAAGGCCGTGTACCGCCAGCAGGTGGCCAGCGGGAAGATCGAGAAATAGCCGGCAACCCACGGACCTCGTCCGGGTTCTACAACGCTGTGGTTGACAGGCATAGGGGTGCTTTTTGTACCTTTATGCCTGTCAATCTTTTTTTGCCTTGCCCCAGCCCCTGACCCATAGCCTGAGCGCCTTCCTGCAGTACCTGCAGTTCGAAAAGCGCTATTCCCCCCATACCCTGACCGCCTACCGGAAGGATCTGGAAGACTTCAGCGCCTTCCTGGAGGCCGCCTACGGAGAGCAGGCCCCCGAAGCGGCCTCCGCTGCTCAGGTGCGCACCTGGCTGGCCGCGCTCAAGGAGCAGGGGCTCTCCAGCCGCTCCCTGAACCGCAAGATCTCCACCCTCCGCTCCCTGTTCAAGTACCTGGTCCGCACCGGAAAGCAGGACCACAATCCCATGGAGCGGATCATCGCCCCCAAAGGCTCCCGCCGCCTCCCGGTGTTTGTAGACAGGCCCTCCATGGAGCGGCTCCTGCAGCCCGGCGATGCGCCGCAGAGCTTCGAAGGGCTGACCGAAGGGCTGGTGCTGGCCCTGCTATACGACACGGGGATACGCCGGGCGGAGCTGGTGGGCCTCCGCACGGCCCAGGTGGACCACGCGGCCGGCTGCATCCGGGTGCTGGGCAAAGGCAGCAAGGAACGCATCATCCCGGTCTCCCCGGCCCTGCTGGAGGCCATCCGCGGCTACCAGTGCGCCAAGGCCCGGCTCCCCGGCGCCGATGAGGAATATCTGCTCGTTACCCCCAGGGGCAGACCCCTCTACCCGCAGTATGTCTATCGCCTGGTGCGGCGGCGGCTGGGAGCGGTCACCACCCTGGCCAAGCGCAGTCCCCATGTGCTGCGCCATACCTTCGCCACCCACCTCACCGCAGAGGGCGCCGACCTCAACGCCGTCAAGGAACTGCTGGGGCACGCCAGCCTCGCGGCCACCCAGGTCTACGTCCACAACACCATCGCCCAGCTGAAGGCCGTCTACGACCAGGCCCACCCCAAATCCGGCGAAGAATGAGGCTCCTCCGCCGATTCCCAAATAAACGTTAAATTTCACGGGTAGAATTTGCATAATCCGATCATCCTGCCTAAATTGGATACTGGTTTCCGGACGTTTAAAACGCGCGCGCATGAGAGCATAGCTACCAAGGATTGATCATTTTAAACGCTGTAAACTATGAACATGCAAATTCAGACCGTGCATTTCGATGCCGACGCCAAATTGGTTAATCATGTCAACAAGCGTTTGGCCAAACTGCGCAACTTCCACGACCAGATCACCAGCGTAGACGTCTTCCTGAAACTGGACAACCTGGCCCACCAGATCAGGGACAAGGTGGCGGAAATCAAGGTGAATGTGCCCCGCCATCAGTTTTTTGTCAAGCATGCCTCCAAATCCTTCGAGGAATCCTTCGATCTCGCTTTCGATTCGATCATCACCCAGATCAACCGCCAGAAAGAAAAGAAGCTGCAATAGCCCTTTCCCCTTCCGCCCGAACCTCTGCGGTCCCGCGACACGCCGCCGCGGAGGTTCTTCGCGGATTACAAATTTTTTTGCATTATTAGGTGACTTTACTACCTTTGCCTTCCCAAATTTGGGCGGGGCAGGACGGCTGTGGAAGCCCGATTTCAAGCAGCCACGGCAGTGGCGGAATCCATTTCGTATCCCCTGAGGTAGTTCTTTGCACGCAATAAAAACCGGAATGCCAGCATAGCTCAGTTGGCCAGAGCAGCTGATTTGTAATCAGCTGGTCGGGGGTTCGAATC
>CBINPH010000355.1:0-3190 GCA_966252445.1 uncultured Chitinophagaceae bacterium
TCTTTTCTCCGCCGCCGCTGAAGGTAAGGTTGTGGGTCTGCTGGGGCGTCCATTTCTTCATGTACATGTCTCCGGCATCCCAGGGCCGGTAAAAGAACAGGCGGCCGTCCCGGATCTCGAAATCCCGTCCCCTGACCATTTCGGGGCCGAGGTTCTGACCGCCGTATTGCTGTTGCCACTCCCGCATTTTCTGGATCGCCGTTTCATCGAAATACATGCCGACCACCCCGAAAACATTGGTGGAGGGATTTGTCCGGTGCAGAGCCTCAAAAGCCATTTCGGCGCCCTCGGCGGCATCGGCGATCACGGGTGTTTTGGTGGGCCTATTCCAGGAGAAGTTGTTCGTGTACGTGATCTTGGTCCCGCTGTTCCGCTGGCCCGACTTGGTCGTGATGAGGATGACACCCCATGCGGCCCGCGTCCCGTAGATGGAAGCTGAAGCAGCGTCCTTGAGCACCGAAATGCCGGCGATATCGTCGGGGTTGACCAGCTGCAGGCTTTGGATCTCCACACCATCCAGCAGGATCAAGGGCTTGGCTCCTCCGCAATTCAGGGAACCGGATAGGCCCCTCAAACGGATCTTGGGATCCTCGCCTATCTGCCCGGTAGGTGTCGTGATGCTGAGCCCGGGTGTACTGCCTTGCAGGCCCCTGGCGATGTCCGTAATGGGTCGGGATCCGAGGGTCTTCTCCACGTCCACGGTTGAAACCGCACCGGTGAGGTCGGCCCTTTTCTGGGTTCCGTATCCGACCACCACCAATTGGTCCAGGGAATGGGCTGAGCCCGTCAGGGAAATGCTGTAGTTGTTCCCCGCGCCCAGGGCCAAGATTTTGGTTTCATAGCCGACATAAGACACCTTCAGGGCAGTAGCCCCGTCGGGCACCACCAGGCTGAATTGCCCTTGTTCGTCTGTGGTGGTCCCCTCCCGGGAATCGGCGACCACCACTGTGGCACCGATGACCGGTTGGCCGTTAGCCTGGTCGGTCACGGTCCCCCGAACAGTCCTTTGCTGGGCGGAAGCGATGAATCCCAGACAGAGCCCACACAGCGTTAAAAGTGAAAAGCATAGACGTTTGTTCATAAGGCGGAGTTTTGAAGGCGAAAGAACAATTTTGCGTTTTTATGCTGATTTATTTACGTAAATTTATGCAGAAAATGGATACAGCCAAATTTTTATTTGACTATAAATATTCCATTATGAAGGCAGATTGAGAAATATTTTGAAATGATAAATAATTTTTTCCATTGTATCTAATTCATAATCAATTAAATTTGCATTTGCTCAAAAGGGGCTTTTATGGATACGTGCTTCGAAAAGTTGTATTTCTACCCATTCCAAAACATGCATAAATATGCATTATGGACTCCACGCTGCAGAAACCGGAGAGCGGCGCACCCATTCCTGAACGGCAGGGGGCATGCCGCCCGGGCCACAGACAGGCGAACATGCTAAAAGAAGAGCGACAGGCGCTGATTATGCGGGAGATCAATCTCCACAACCGGGTATTGTCAGCCGACTTAAGTCAGACCCTGGGTGTATCTGAAGACACCATACGGCGAGACCTGAAAGAACTGGCGGAAAGCGGCAGCATCATGAAAGTCCATGGGGGAGCCGTAGGACGCTCCTTCCATAACCCGTTCCTGCACAATGAGGCGGTGTATGCGCAACAAGCCAAGCGGGATATCGCCATCAAGGCCCTCAGCTTGTTCCGCAAGGACATGGTGATTCTCACCAGTGGAGGCACCACCATGATTGAACTGGCCCGGAGAATACCCGAAGAATTGAAGGCTACCTTTTTCACGATCAGCCCCCTGGTCGCCGTGGAGCTGGCCGACCATCCCAACCTGACCGTCATTACCATCGGCGGGCAGTTGTCCAAGGGATCGCATGTCCATGTAGGCGCCAGTGTGATCAACCAACTGGCCGATATCCGGGTGGATCTCTGTCTGCTGGGTGCCAATGGCCTGAGTGCTCAGGAAGGCATCACGGATTCTGATTGGGAAGTGGTTCAAGTGAAGCGGGCCATGATCCGCAGCGCCGGCAAGCTGGCCATCCTCAGCATCGCCGAAAAGCTCAACACGGTCCAGCGCATGAAAGTTTGCGGACCGAACCAGATCAATTATCTGCTTACCGAACTGCCGCCGGAAAGCCCGCTGTTGCAGCCCTTTATACCCTATGGCATCAAATTGATGAAGGCGAGCGGCCCATCCCCATGAAACTGGCGGTGCGCGTTCGAGTACGGCGCGGCTCCATGTATCCACCCTGGATGCAGGGTTCAGGAGTGGCGGCATACGTCCGGGCGCCATACAGCAAGGCCGCCCCGGTGGGAGCGGCCTTGCTTTTCTTCTGGCTGCTGCATGCCATGGTATTCAGGACTGGCAGCTTCGGGACAGCGCGTCTACTTGTTTTCGTTCTGTGTAACGACGGTCTGCGTGGAGGATCCTTTTTTCTTCACCTCCAGTGTCGTTCCGGGCCCGGCCAGCCGGCGATATTTTTCAAATACCGCAGCATCCATTCTTTTGCCGTCGACAAACAAACCATTGGCGTTCAGCCGCAATTTATAATGCTCGCTATCTTTGAGCAATCCGTCCCGCCGCAGCCCGTTGACAATCCGTTCTGCCACGCTGCTACCGCCATCCGGTCCGAATCCATACGAAAACTGATACGGCGCCCGGGCACCGGCATATGCGACTTGGACATCTTTCATAATTTTGCGTACTTGTTCCTGAGCGGCCCGGGCGTGGTTCCTCAGGGCCTGTTCGTGGGCTTTCCAGGCATCGTCATGAAACCATTTCTGCATTTGTTCCTGATGCTTCTGCCATTTTTTGAGGTAGGCCTGCCCTTCTGCAGTGCTGTAATAGTCCTGCATTTTCCGGCCATATTCTTCCATATCTTTTTGCCACTTCTTCCAATCTTCTCCCTGAAAGCGATCTTTCATCTTGGCGCTGAAATCATTCATCTGCAACTGAAATTTCTTCCAGGCGCTGCTGTCTCCGTCAAAAGCCCAATGGAAGGATTGGCCAGCCCCGGGTCCGGTGGAGTCGAAGACAATGGCTATGGACTCCATCGGCGGGACGGGCGGGGGCGGCGGGAGCGCCGACGCAGGGGGCACCGGCGGGGCAGCGGCGGGACGCGGAGCGGGGGGCTGAGCAGGCAAACGGGCCGTGTCCTCTAGGGACGGGACGGTGT
>CBINPH010000356.1:0-3137 GCA_966252445.1 uncultured Chitinophagaceae bacterium
CACTCCGTACTGGCGGCAAAGGGCCATAATTTGGTCCAATGCTGCGGGTGAATACATGAGCATGCCGCCGGAGCCCAGCAACAGGGGCTCGAAGATAAATGCCGCATGCTGCCCTGAAGACAGCGTGTCCTCTAACGATTGGAAATACCCGGGCTCCGGCATGACCTCCCGCCTGTTTGCCGGCAGGGTGACCACGCCACTCCCATACGGGTCGCCGGCCGGTATGTCCACAAAGTCCACCTCAAAAAGATATTCATCGAAGGCTTTGGTGAACAGGCTTCTTCCGCTGACGCTCATGGCTCCGAACGTGTCACCGTGATAGGCATGACGAAAGGCCAGCAAGCGCCGCCGGGAAATGCCTTTGTTGTGCCAGTATTGCAGGGCCATTTTCAGCGCCACCTCCACGGCCGTAGAGCCGTTGTCGGAATAAAATATGCGGGCCTGGCTTTCCGGTAAAAGCTCGAGGACCTTCTCCGCCAGTTCCACGGCGGGGGGGTGGGTAAAACCGGCGAAGATGCAATGCTCCAGCTCCCGGGCCTGGGCGGCGATGCGGTCGGCGATATGGGTGTTGCCGTGGCCATGAATATTGACCCACCAGCTGGACACCGCATCCAGGTACTCTTCGCCGTTTTCGGTGATCAGGCGCGCATCCTTTCCCCTGACCACAGGCAGCGGAGGGGGGGCAGTTTGCATCTGTGTATAGGGGTGCCACAGGACGCGCTGGTCGCGCTCTACCAGGGTTCCGGACGCCAAAGCTGCTTTCATGCGTCAAAAGTACTGAATAGATCGCAGGGGAGCGGCACCCTACTTACGCCGGTAAAGATAGAGCGATGGAGCCGTGTCACCCCGCTGTTCGCTGAGGGTGAAGTAACCCGACCCGTCGGACGCCCAGGCCACGGATTCTCCTTGCGGTTCCACCGTATACGGCAGGCGCAGGGGGGGCCTTTGGAGCATAGCGTCCACCGTTTCCCCGGCCTTGCGCGTCCAGCCGTAAATACCGGCATAATCCTTCAGCAGCAATTCACGGCCGTCCGGGCTCATGTCGGCAGCAACCAGCAACGGAAAAGGAAGCACGCCCACCCGGGCCAGTACCTGGCCAGAAACCTGGGGAAAAGCCGCTCGGTATACGGTGCCCAGCAAGGACTTGGTGATGATATACCAGTCCCGCGTGATAGGGTCCACAAAGAAGGCCTCGGCATCATGCGCGCCGTCGGGATAATGCAGGGCCACGTCATCTATCGCTTTCACCGTTCCGGAGCGCGGAGCCATCTCCCCGCGTTTGACCGGCTCTTCGAAGCGGTAAATATGGACGGCGGGCCAGCGGCCGCTGTTGTCTCCTATATCTGCCACGAAGACATAGGAAGTGCCCGCTGCCGGTCCGGGACCCACGGCCAGGTCCTCCCAGTCGCGGTTGGGGACGGCCAGGCCGAAGGCCCCTGCGGCGCTCCCGTCCGTGGCCAGCAGGTAAAGCGTGTCGGGATTATCCGAATCGTTCACGCTGTACAGCAGGCCGGGTTGCACGGCGCTGCTGGCCAGCCCGGAAGCCTCCTGCAAGCCGGCGACTCCTATGGGCTGGCTGGCTTGCCCGTCGAGAAAACCGGTATCCACGTCCAGATCTCCTGCGCCATAACCGGCCACGAAGACATTGCCCGGGGGGCGGGGAGGAGGATTGGGAGACTTGTGACATCCCGGGCCCAGCAGCCAGGCTGTGGTCAAGGCGAGCAGCCAAGGGGCTTGGGGGTAACGCAGGACCCGGAACAAGGGCCGGCGGCTGGACGGGCGGACTTCCATTTGATCAAAAATAGGGCGGTCCGTACGGGCATGCCGCTGGAGTTGCCCATAGCGGCATTTTTTTCCGGGGGCGCTGCATTTAGCGCGGCCAGCGCAAATGGCTTAGCCGAGGGTACCCGTATAGTTGTGGGGAGTGATCCGTTTAAGCTCGGCCTTCACCGCGGCGGAGACCTCCAGGGAATCAATAAAAGCATGGATGGTTTCGCGGGTAATGGCTCCCTGGCCTCTGGTCAGGGCCTTGAGGGCCTCGTAAGGTTCGGGGTATCGCTCTCTGCGCAGAATCGTCTGGATCGCTTCGGCTACTACCGCCCAGTTCCTGTCCAGGTCCTCTGAGAGCCGCCCTTCATTGAGGATAAGTTTGGACAGCCCCTTGTCGATAGAGCGAAAAGCGAGGACGCCATGGGCAAAGGGTACGCCGATATTGCGCAACACGGTGGAGTCTGTCAGGTCCCGCTGGAGGCGGGATATCGGCAATTTGGCCGAAAGATGCTCGAACAGCGCTCCGGCCAGGCCCAGGTTGCCCTCTGCATTCTCGAAATCGATGGGATTGACCTTATGGGGCATAGCCGATGAGCCGACCTCACCTTTCTTGACCTGTTGGGTAAAATAATCCAGCGAGACATAAGTCCAGACATCGCGGCAAAAATCGATCAGGATGGTACCGATCCTTTTCATGGCGTCGAACTGGGCGGCCAGGTTGTCGTAATGATCGATCTGTGTCGTATATCGCAGACGCCGGAGGCCCAGCCCTTCCACAAAACGGTCCGCAAAACCGGGCCAATCCCTGTCCGGGAAAGCCACATGATGCGCATTGAAATTGCCCGTAGCACCGCCGAATTTGGCCGTAAAGGGAATCTGTTTCAACTGCTCCAGCTGCCGCTCCAGGCGCTCCGCGAAGACCAGCCATTCTTTGCCCATGGTCGTGGGCGAGGCGGGCTGTCCATGGGTACGCGCCAGCATGGGCACTCCTGTCCACCGGGCGCCCGATTCCTGCAGGGCTTTGAGCAGGGCGTCAGCACCGGGCAGGTAGATGGCCTGCATGGCTTCTTTCCAGAGCAGCGGCACCGCCGTATTGTTGATATCCTGCGAAGTCAGTCCGAAATGCACCCATTCCTTTTCTGCCTCCAGACCCAGTTGGGGCAATTTTTCCTTGACGAAATATTCTACGGCCTTGACATCGTGGTTCGTTTTGGCCTCGGCTTTCTTGACCCAGGAAGCATCCTCCAGGGAAAAGCCGGTATACAGGGTGCGCAGCTTCGCAGCGGATTCATCTGGCAGGTTGAACAGGCCTTCTGCAGCCAGGGCAATGAAATACTCCACTTCGATCCTGACCCGGTAGCGGATCA
>CBINPH010000357.1:0-3131 GCA_966252445.1 uncultured Chitinophagaceae bacterium
ATGTCTGTATCATTGATTTGGAGGAAAGGACCATACGCCGGGTGTACCAAACCCGCGCCTGGGGCTTCCAGCTGGGCGCCAACCTGCAATGGGGGCACGGGAGCGACCGGTACCTGTTTACCAACGATGTGATCGACGGCCAGGTGCATTGCGTACGGCTGGACCTGGAACAGGGTACGGCCAGGGTGTATGCCGGCGCCAAGTATGATCTGTCGCCAGATGACCGCACGGTGATCAGCCCCCAGCTGCTCAACATGAACAAGACCCAATACGGGTATGCGGTGCCCGATCCACCCACCGGGGAGCCCCGGGCTTTCACGGGAGAGGACCTGGACAACGAAGGGCTCTGGCAAACAGACCTGGTCAAAAATCAACGCCGCTTGCTGGTGCCCTTCAGGGCTTTTGTGGAAGCGGCAGGTCCAGACCGGGCCTTTTATGCCAGGGCCGTACCCTACCTTTTTCACTGCCAGTACAACGCGCAAAATTCCCGCATCCTGCAGGTGCTGCGTGCACAGGTGGATGGCATGGGAAGGAACGCCTCGCTGTTCAGCATGCAGGCGGACGGCAGTGGACTGCAACAGTGCCTCAGCAAAGAGCGGTGGAATCAGAAGGCCTTGCTGGGCGGCTCCGGAAACCATCCCAACTGGCACCCGGACGGGGAGCATATCATCATGAACTGTATCCCCACCTGGCTCGGCGACCAGCACATGCGTTTCTGCAAGTTCCGTTACGATGGGTCGGGGTTTACCATCCTGAGCGAAAAACATCCGGGAAGCGGACACCCCAGCGTAGATCCTTCCGGCCGTTACCTGCTCGCCGATGCATATCCCAAGCAGACCTACGTCAGCGGCCCGGATGGAGAGATCCCCATCCGCCTGCTGGACCTCCAACACGACGAAGAACGAATACTCTGCACCATCGCCAACGATGTAGGCGGAGGGGGCAAGCAATATACTGACCAAACCCGCAGAGAGGGAGGCAGCCAATACAAGCTGGATCCCCACCCCGTATGGCGGCAGGACGGCCGGGCGGTCGCGCTGAACGGGGCACCGGAGGGACGGAGGCAGGTATTTGTGGCCGATGTATCGGCATGGGTAAAGTAAGCCCCGCCTTACCCGCTACAGATTCTCACCCGCTCCTGGTGGAGCGGCAAAAACACGACATGAACACCCAACCGAAAAACTGGCATCTGGCGGGAAGTCTGGCCGTCAGCCTGCTTCTCCTGTCCATCGCGCGCGAGGGTCCGCGATCACATCAAGCGCCGAAAAGGCCCAACTTCATCGTGTTGCTGACCGACGACCAGGGATGGAGCTCCATGTCTTCCTCCATGGACAGCGCACACCCGGAGTACCGCAGCGACTACCATGAGACCCCACGCATGGATCGCTTTGGAGACCAGGGTCTGCGCTTTACCAGGGGTTATGCCCCTGCCGCCTTGTGCACCCCTTCCCGCCGCAGCATTCAGTTCGGCCAGAACCCCATTCAGACAGGAGATGCGCATTTTGCCGAACGATACAATCCGCTCACCCACCCCCGGTTGACCATTCCCCGCATGCTGCATGCCGTGGACCCGTCCTATCGCACTGCCCACTATGGCAAATGGGACCTTCGCGCAGACATCTTTCCGGAAGATCTGGGATACGACGAAAGCGACGGCAATACCGGAAACAGCCACGGAGATCTCATGACCGATAAGCAAAGCAAATGGACGGCGGTCTATCTCACCAAAGATCCCAAACGTACCGAGACCCTCACCGACCGCGCTATCCAGTTTATGGAACGCCAACAGCGCGCCGGGCGCCCGTTCTTCCTTCAGGTGTCCTATTACGCTACCCATGTCGATATGCAGGCCAAGCCCGGCACCTATAAGAAATACCTGAAAAAGCAACCAGGTGCGCTGCACCATCAGCCAGCCTGGGCGGCCATGCTCGCCGACCTGGACCAGGGCATCGGCCGCCTGCTCGACGCCTTGGACAGCCTGGGCATCACGGACAACACCTATGTGGTTCTCCTGTCGGATAACGGCGGTGTGCCGGCCTTCCCGCCCCCAAGCGGCCACCATAAACTGGACCCTCCGGCCCAGGGCCAGCCGTCCGGAAACAACGCCCCGCTGCGGGGAGGCAAATGGGTGCTTTACGAAGGAGGGATCCGGGTGCCTTTCCTGATGCGGGGACCGGGCATTCCGGCCCACAGCTATTGCCGCATACCCGTCAGTGGCTGCGACCTGTTGCCCACTATCAGCGAGCTGGCGGGATATCAGGACAGCCTGCCCGGAGACCTCGCCGGCGTCAGTCTGGTCCCCCTGGTGCATAACCCATGGGGTAACCTGCGGCGACCGGACAGCACCCTGTACTTCCATCGCTACGAACGCAGCTACGGGCATTCGGCGATCTTATCGGGGCAATACAAGTTGGTTAAGTTCTGGCCTGCCGGCCAGGTGTCGCTCTATGACCTGGAGAAAGACCTGGAGGAACGTCATGACCTTCGTGACTCGCTGCCTGAACTGCGTGAGATACTGGACCGTAGGCTTATGCATTACCTGCGACAGGAACATGCTGAAATCCTTTTCCCCTGACCAGAACCTTGCCCGAGTGATGATGCGAATGATGACGTCCAAAAAAGCCATGCAGGAAAGCCCGCAGCCGATCTCGTCAGGGCGTATGCTGATATTCCTGGCCCTGCTGGCCATAGCAGGATGCCAGACCCACGACTCCCCTGAAGGTCTTTCCGGATTTCCGGAGCATTACCCCGCCCTGCATCCCCGTTACCGCAGCTGGCCTTCTCCGGCCGGAGGAGATGTGGTGGGCAACCCCCCGGTATTTTGCTGGCCGGCCACCCGGGGTCCGAACATCCGCTATGCCATCCGCATAGCGCGTGACAGCCTGTTCCGGGGCAAAGACGTATATGGAGAAGAGGCCATACCCTGGACCCTTTATCATCCCCATCGCGCCCTGCAGGCAGGTGTCTGGTATTGGCAATACCGTCAGGAAGGGCGTCCCTGGTCACCGGTCATGTCCTTCCGGATAGAGGCAGCAGCAGCGGCAGCAGCGGTGCCGCCACCCGCCGACAGCTTTCTCGCCGCCATACCCGCTACACATCCGCGGGTGCTGCTGGATGCTGCACGCCTGCCC
>CBINPH010000358.1:0-3119 GCA_966252445.1 uncultured Chitinophagaceae bacterium
GTACGGTTGTATGCCGGATCGAATTTACCTGCAAAGAGTATGTTCATGCGTGGTCCTGGGTCAGGTAAGCGTACAGCTGTTCGCAGATCAGGGTGTCGGCGAAGTGATCACAAACATACTGAAATCCCTTTTCTCCCATCCGCTCGCGCAACACGGCATCTTCGCCGAGCAGCCTTATCTTTTCGGCAAAGGCCTGCAGGTCTCCTTCCGGGACCAGGTAACCCGTCTCTCCGTCTTCCACCAGCTCCGGGTTGCTGCTCAGGTCGAAGGCCACCGAGGGACGGCGGCACAGGGCCGCTTCCGCCAGGACGTATCCGAACCCCTCCCAGAGCGACGGCAGCAGGAAAATGTCGCAGCACATCAGCAGGTCTTTGACGTTCTCCAGAAAGCCCGTGAAAAGGACATGCTGACCGAGGCCGCGATCTTCGACCTGCTTGCGAAGGGCCGCTTCCAGCGGCCCGGAGCCTGCGATCAGCAGCCGGAAAGACAGGCCTCCGTTCCGCAAGTGATCGGCCAGGTCCAGCAAGAAGGCCTGGTTTTTCTGCGGAACCATGCGGCCGATATGCCCCAGGACCAGCTCTCCAGGCCGGGGCTGATACACCGCATGGTAGGGCCGGTGGCTGAACGAGGTGACCGGCAAGGGATTGTAGATCACCCTGACCTTCCCGGCCGGGAGCAAACCGGGCGGAGGGCCCAGCACCGTACGCTTGGTAGCCTCGGAATTGGCCAGCACGTCCGTGAGCACCCGCCGGAAAAAAAAGCGGTTGACCAGGTGGCTCCGCACGGGAATGGCGCTGCCCCTGCGGTAGATCAGGCGCTGCACACCCGCGAGGCGCGCCGCCAGCCCCGCCAGCTTCAAGTCTGCCGACAGGTTCATCACCAGGGTAGTGATGCCGCGGTCGGCGAGCAGCGGTTTGAGGCGGAAAACCTTCCCGGCATTCAGGTAGCTGAGGTTTCCCACGCGCAGGGCCAGGCAGGGAATCTCGGGGGGCAGCCGCTGCTGCAGTGCGCTGCCGGGCTGGGTGATCACCAGCACGCGGTGGCCGCGCCGGTGCATCAGTATGGCCGTGTCGTGATGCCACTTTTCCCCCCCGCCCCAGCTCATGGCCGTATTGAAGAAACAGATCACCGTGCTGCCCGTTTTCGCTATCTCGTTGTGGTGGCTCATGAGCGGATTTCCGTATACAGGGTCATGACCTGCTCGGCCAGCAGGTCGTCGTCGAAACGCCGCGCATAGGCACGGCCGGCCTCGGCCACTTCCCCCGCCAGCGATGGAACGGACAGCAGGGCCCGGACATGCGCGGCCATGGCGAGTTCATCCATCGGGTCGATATAAAAAGAATGGGGACCGCCGGCTTCCGGGAAGCATCCTCCCTTGCTGGTGATGACGGGAAGCCCGCTGTATAGGGCTTCCACGATGGGTAGCCCAAAGCCCTCAAACAGGGAGGGATAACAGCATACTGTCGCCAGGCGGTATACGGCCGCCAGCTCTTCCATGTCCGCGATCGCGGGAAACAGCACCCGCTCCTGCAGGCCCGCGGAACGGATCCCGTCCCGGACCTGGTCGGCGTAGGCCGTGGACCGCCCGACGACGACCAGCGGCAGCGGATGATGACGCAGGCTCCTGGCCGTCGTCATCAGGTTCTTGCGCTCCTCGATCGTGCCTACGCTGAGCAGGAACTGGTCGGGCAGGGCGTATTTCACCCTGACCGTCTCCAGGAACTGCGCAGACAAGGGTTTTTTAAAGGCTGCATGGCATCCCTGGTAGATCACCCGCACTTTTTCGCGGGGGACGCCCAGGAAGTGGCAAACATCTTTGGCCGTTTGCTCGCTGATCGCAATGATCCGGTCGGCCTCTGCGGCGGCGGCATGGGCTTTGGCCGCATAGATCCGGCGGTCCACGGGGGGATACCATTCCGGGTGGCGCAGGAAGATGAGGTCATGCATGGTGACCACCGTGGGGATCCCGCTTCGGCGGATGCCCGCAGGCAGCTCGTTGCTGAGCCCATGGTACAGCTCCACCCCGTCCCGGACCAGCTGGCGGACCACAGGGCCCCGGCGCCACAGCGAGGACAGGCGGCGGTAGTACCAGCGGTCGGGATAACGGAGCTGCAGGGGAGGGGCTACAGCGAGGCGGTTCACGGTTCCGGGGCGCGTATTATAAAGCAGGTAGGCGTGATCAGGAAAGCGGCTGCTCAGCATCCGGATCAGCTCCCTGCTGTAGTTGCCCAGTCCTGAGCGGTTGTGAAAGGCTCTTTTGGCGTCGAAGCCGATACGCATGCAGCACCGTTTGCGACAAATGTAGAAAAACGAACCGAAAGGGCAGTGCATAAAGCCTTTCGCTACTCCCGCAGTGCCCGCGGTAGCAATTATGCGGGCGCGGTAGTATGTTTGCAGAAATTTTCGAAGCCATGGATTTGCAACAACAGATAGAGAAAGCCTGGGCCGACCGCAGCCTGCTCGGCGAGAAGCAGTATGCCGACGCCGTCGAAGCCGTCATCGAAGAAGTGGACAAAGGACGTTTGCGTGTCGCCGCTCCGGTGGCAGACGGATGGCAGGTGCAGGAATGGGTCAAACAGGCCATCCTGCTGTATTTCGCCGTACGGCAAATGGAGACCTTTCAACTGCCCCCCTTCGAGTTCCATGACAAGATGAAGCTGAAGAGCGGCTACCAGGAGCTGGGGGTGCGCGCCGTGCCCCATGCGGTGGCCCGTTACGGCGCATACCTGGCCCGCAACGTGGTGTTGATGCCCTCTTATGTCAATATCGGGGCTTATGTCGACGAAGGGACCATGGTCGACACCTGGGCGACGGTGGGTTCCTGCGCACAGATCGGCAAAGGGGTGCACCTCAGCGGAGGCGTAGGCATCGGCGGGGTCCTGGAGCCCCTGCAGGCCGCGCCCGTGATCATCGAAGACGGCTGCTTCATCGGCTCCCGCTGCATCGTCGTCGAGGGGGTTCGTGTGGAGAAGGAAGCCGTCCTGGGGGCCAACGTGGTGCTGACCCAGTCCACCAAGATCATCGACGTCAGCGGTGCCGAACCGGTAGAATACAAGGGGCGGGTGCCTGCCCGCAGCGTGGTCATCCCCGGCACCTATCCCAAAAAATTCCCGGCGGGT
>CBINPH010000359.1:0-3117 GCA_966252445.1 uncultured Chitinophagaceae bacterium
CTCCGATGCTGGCTCGGCGGTAAGAGCCGCCTCCGCCTGGGCGGGCGTCACCTTCTCGGCAGCCGGCTTCAATGGCACAGCCGGCTGCGAAACAGGAGGCGAGCGCCAGCAGCCTGCCACCAGCACAGCCGCGGCAGCACTGCACGCTATCAGACAATTCGCCCGCTCGCAGACTGGCAGCATGATGGGCAGGAAGCCCTTGCGGAAGTCCTTAATGACCTTCTGTTTGCGCGACAGCTGGCGGGATACGTACATGAACAGGGCCAGCTTCGCCATATCGGAGGTCTGGAAAGTCAGGTTGATCACCGGCAGGCGGATCCAGCGGCTGGCTTCGTTGATCGTGGATCCGAAGATCAGCGTATAGGCCAGCAGCGGAATCGACACGAGAAACAGGATGACCGCCAGCCGCGAGTATACCGTGTAGTTTACGCGGTGGGCAATGTAGATGATCACCAGTCCGAGGATCAGCACGCTCAGCTGCTTGAACAGGTAATATTCCGCATTGCCCTTTTGCATGCGGTAGGCCAGCGATCCTGTCGAGCTGTACACCGCCAGCACGCTCACCAGCGACAGGATGATCACGATCGCCCAGATCACTTTATCTCCCTTGGTATTGCCCAGCAGTTTATGCACGCTTTCGGATTGATGGTTTATGGTTTGCCGGCCGGCCTCACAGCGCCGTCACGGCTTTTTTGAACTGATGGCCGCGGTCCTCGAAGTTCCGGAACAGGTCGAAGCTCGAGCAGGCGGGGGACAGCAGCACCACATCGCCCGTATCGGCCAGCAGGAACGCCTTCTGCACCGCGTCCTCCATGGCGGTGGTGTCCACCATCGTCGGCACCGTCTCCCCGAAGGCCTCATGGATGCGGCTGTTGTCCAGACCCAGGCAAACGATCGCCTTCACCTTTTCCCGG
Source organism: uncultured Chitinophagaceae bacterium (assembly GCA_966252445.1). Lineage (GTDB taxonomy): Bacteria > Bacteroidota > Bacteroidia > Chitinophagales > Chitinophagaceae > CBINPH01. Next base: position 915 of record CBINPH010000359.1, read on the forward strand.
ACCAGCTCGACGATCAGGCTGTAGTCGTTGCCCTTGTCCACGCCGCCCATGATCAGCACCACCGGCTTGGTCATGCTTTCCAGGGCGAACCACACCGAGTTGATGTTGGTCGCCTTGCTGTCGTTGATGAAATCGATGCCGCGCACGGCCGCCACATACTCCAGCCGGTGCTCCAGGCTTTTGAAGGAAGTGAGGCTGGCCCGTATCGCTTCCTTGCGGATGTCCATTGTGCGGGCGGAAATACCTGCTGCCATTGAATTGTATAAATTATGTTTTCCACGGAGCGCCAGTTCGTAGACCGACAGGCTCATGTCGTCGTCCTGCAGCCTCAGGTGCATGCTTTCGTTTTCGATAAATCCCCCTTCGTGTAAAGTTTTCATGATGCTGAACGGTAGTTTGCGTGATTTAATGGGTTGTCGGTCAAAGTAGGTCATGGTTCCGGGGTCGTCCAGGCAGTAGATGAAGGTATCCTCCTGCTGCTGGTTGGCCGCGATGCGGAACTTGGTCAAGGCATAATTTTCCATCTGGTGGTCATAGCGGTCCAGGTGGTCTGGAGTGATGTTGAGCAGCACCGCTACATGCGGCCTGAACCCGACGATATCCTCCAGCTGGAAGCTGCTTACTTCCACCACATAATAGTCTGCAGGATCCACCGCCACCTGCCTGGCGAAGCTCCGGCCGATGTTGCCGACGCAGGCCACGGACAGGCCGGCACGCCGGAAGATATCGCCTGTAAGGGCGGTGGTCGTCGTCTTCCCGTTGCTGCCGGTGATGGCGATGATGCGGCTCTCTCCCGCGTGCCGGTAAGCCAGCTCGATCTCCGAAATAACCGGAATCCCGGCCTCACGAACCCGTTGCAGGATGGGCGCCTCCGGCCCTATGCCCGGGCTGCGGACCACTTCATCGGCCTCCAGGATGCGGGCCTCGTCATGTCCCCCTTCCTCGAAGGGGATGTCTCCGGCCTCCAGCTCCGCACGGTAGGCCGGGGCGATGCGCCCGCCCTCCGAGACAAACACCGTACCCCCGCACTGCCGCGCCAGCAGGGCGGCACCGACGCCGCTTTCGCCGGCGCCCAGGATGACGGTATATGTCGGTGCTTCTTTCATGCTTTTTTCGTTTGGCCGGCCTGCCCGGCCCGGATCACCGCAGCTTCAGGGTGGCCATGGAGACCACAGCGCAGAGCACCGCGATGATCCAGAAGCGTACCGCGATCTTGCTTTCGTGGTATCCCAGCTTCTGGTAATGATGATGCAGCGGCGCCATGCGGAATACCCGCCGGCCCTCGCCATATTTCCGTTTCGTGTATTTGAAGTAGGCCACCTGGATCATCACCGAGAGGTTTTCGACCAGGAAAATGCCGCAGAAGATGGGGATCAGCAGCTCCTTGCGGACGATGAAGGCCAGGGCGGCGATGATGCCGCCGAGGGCCAGGCTTCCGGTATCCCCCATGAATACCTGCGCCGGGTAGGCGTTGTACCACAGAAATCCTATGCATGCGCCCACGAAGGCGGCGATGAATATGGCCAGCTCGCCCAGGTTGGGGATGTACATGATGTTCAGGTATTCCGCAAACAGGATGTTGCCCGAGACATAGGCGAAGATGCCCAGGCAGATGCCGATAACGGCCGAGACGCCTGTCGCCAGGCCATCCAGGCCATCGGTGATGTTGGCGCCGTTGGATACCGCCGTGATGATGAAGATCACCACCAATATATACAGCAGGTAGGTGTACTTCGATGCGCCGGGGCCCAGCCAGGACAAGAGCCGGGCATAGTTGAACTCGTGGCTCTTCACAAAGGGTATGGTGGTGATGGGCGTCTTGACGTTGACGAAGCGTTTTTTGACATTTTTCAGCTCCGGGGTGCCCTCGGCGGGGGGCACGATGGTCTCGTAAGCCGCCGGCTGCAGGCTGCCGATGACCTCGCGCTGGATCACGACATTCTTGTTGAAGTACAGGACGCTGCCGATGATCAGGCCCAGGCCCACCTGGCCCATCAGCTTGAACTTGGCGCGCAGCCCTTCCTTGTTCCGGCGGAATACCTTGATGTAGTCGTCCAGGAACCCGATCAGGCCCAGCCACAGGGTGCAGAAAAGGATCAGCAGGATGTACACGTTCGAGAGGCGGGCGAACAGCAGGGTGGGCACCACGATGGCCATGATGATGATCAGGCCGCCCATGGTGGGGGTGCCCTTCTTCGCTTTT
>CBINPH010000360.1:0-3117 GCA_966252445.1 uncultured Chitinophagaceae bacterium
GCAGCCGTGTACAGGGTTTCTCCCGGACTCCAGCCGCCGGCATGGGTGAACAAACGGTCCCGCGGCACCCCCAGGGAATCACACAGGCGGCAAAGATCGTACAGATGCCTCCGGACGACTTCGGTCAGCTGGGCCTCGCGCAGGGGCCCCGATTGGGCCAGGCCCAGGGTGCTGACGGCGGCATACCCGATCGCCTGTACCCCGCGCCCCGGAAGGCTATCTACCTGGAGGCCATAGGAAGGGTCATCGCGCTCGGGACGCTCCAGCAGATCGTTGCCACCCGGATAATACCAGTTGTTTACGCCGATCGCACTTTCCCAGCCCATCTTCAGGCCTATCAGCAGGTCTTTGTGCTCCGGGGGCAGGGCCCGCCACCAATGGACGACCACCGGCACCAGCCGCTCCAGGGCCCGGTGACAGGCTTCCCGGTAGGCCGGGCTCATCAGGTTCGGCATGGGTTGCACCCGGAGCTGCCGCCCCCAGTTGCGCCAACCGATGCGCACCGCAGAATCCGGCGTCCATCCGGTCCATTCGACGTTCCGGCGGTTCGCCGGATCATATCCAGGCTGGTCAGGCGCCCACCAGTTCCAGAGGTCGGGCCGGCGGCCCCACCACTGCTCCCCGTCCAGCTGCACGACTACCGGCATGGCGTACTTCGCGGACAGCCGCAGGTATTCCTCCAGGGTATGAAGGGCCTCTGTGGGACTCATGGAAAAATAAGAGAGGATAAAGCCAACGCCTATACGTATACGACCCTGGTCCCCATGGCTGAAAACAGTGGCGATTTCGCGAAAGGCCTCCTCCGTGGGTTTGATGCCGTTGACGACGATGAACTGGATCCCGTTCCCCGCTGCCGGCGCCGGCCATGCAGCTCCGGCCGCTGGCAAGGGCCTGCCGGCCAGTAGGGCGAACAGGGCCAGCCCCAGGATTCCGAATCGTCTCTTTTGCATCATGCCTTCCTTGGATGCCTTAGCGAAGAAGTGCGTTCCAGTCTCCCCCGTAATAGGCACGGGCCAGCCTGGTGAGCATCGCCTGGCTGCCCTGCTGTAAAAACAAATGTTCCAGGTCCTTGTAAATATAAAACTGCAGCCAATAGCCATATGCATAGCGCTGGCGCTCGCTGGCCGGGTGGCGGTAACGGGCGTACCAGCCCAGGTCAAGGCCAAATTTGTCCGCGACGTGCATCGCGAGCGTCGCATGCTGCCAGAGGCTGTCCGCCATGCGGCGGTGCAGCCGCTGATAGTCGGCCACCTGGAAGCCGGACACATCGATCAGGGGACAGTGGTCGTCCAGCCCCAGCGCAGCCAGGTCCACCACCGTCTCGAAGCTCGTATCCCCGTCCAGGTCATAGGATAAGCGGTCGAAAAACCCGTCCCGGTCGGCATCCTCGTACTTGACCGTGGCAAAGGTCCGCGGCTCCGCCTTGATGATGCGCCGGTCCCATCCCTGGTAAGCCGCCGCCTCCTGGTCTATGCGCCAGCAGCCCCACTCCGCCCCATAGAGATGCAGGCGGCCGTCGAAGCGGCTGAGGTAGAGCCGCGCCCCGCCCGAATTATCCAGGTCCCATTCGCCGCGATCCCCCGCGGGATCGGCCTGCGGATTGTTGTCAATGCCCTTCTTGCCGGTGCCGATCTTAAAGGGGTCCAGGGGATCCAGGAACTCCACCCGCTCCCAGCGGTGGCAGTCGTCGTCTTCATCATAGACGAAATAGATCTGCTTCCAGGTGCCCCGCTTAAAAATGAGGGGCAGCGCATGCTCATGGTCCGCATAGATGAGGGTGTCCATATGGCGCCAGCCGGCATCCAGAAAAAAACTGTCCGCCGCGGCAAGTCCGCCCATGCGCGGAAAAGGATGTACCTGATCCATGTAGTCAAATCCGCCGCCGCGCAGGCCCAGGGTAAAATCGAAATCCAGCTCGTTTCCGGGACCGTTGTCGTTGTCCAGGTCCACGGAGATCGAGGCCCAGTTGATCTTGCCCGAAAACCGGATCGTCTGCGGGTGGCTCGTCTTGCCCGGGTCATCAAAATACGACGTCGAGTCGACCAGGCGGACCGCCATTTCCGTCAGGCCGTCCCCGTCAGGATCGTAGAACAGAAAGGGGTTCTCCCAGTTCAGCCGCGCATCTTCGATCCGGTTGGTGGCGGCATGCACCTTCATGAAAATACTCCGGCCGTTGTAGTCCGGGAAAAAGTTCGCCTGGCCGCTGTGCGCCCAGGACTGGAGCGTCAGGGTATTCCAATCCACGTAATTGAAAACGCCGTCATGGTCTGTATCCAGGATCCACATATAATGCCCGTTGGGCCATACAGCGTCCTTCTCCGCGGGAGGATAATCGGCGATGAGTTCCATGTCGGGATGCTGATCTGCATCCGTATCGGCGCGATCGACGATAAGGTCACCTATGCCGCCATAGCGGCCGTCCCGGTTCCTGTCGATCAGCAGGCAGTCCGCGTCGCTATCCCCTTCCCTGTCCGTCGCCTTCATGTCGTCGTCGTCATCGATCCACAGCACGGGAGTCCCGTCCAGGGTCACCGTTTTCAGCAGGTCGGGGTCACCGTCGTCATCCAGGTCTATCCGCTGGACGGCATACCCTGCCGGCGCAGGGGCCAGCCTAAACGGGGTCAGCTGGCTGCCGGCATTCCAATAAGGGCTCTCCTGGGCCTGGGCGCCCACCGCAGCCAGCAGCCATACCCAGGTCAATACCCCGCAGGTCAGGCGGGCAGCCGTAGATTTTTGCATATGCATCGTTTTATGGTGAGGGGGGAGTTGCGCGGACACAAGATACCCCGCTACCCTTTTTTCTCCAAGTCTGCCCTGATGCGGAACCGGTGCCCCCCGGGCAGGACCCCGCGCAGGCGCAGCCGCTGATGATGCGGCTTCCAGTGCAGGTGCTCCCGGGCCTGCCTGGTCGCCGCCGCCGGGACACCGGGGAGCAGCAGCAGCGCCCGGGGGGCGGTGCTGTCGGCTGGCCGGAAGCTCAGGAAATCCTCTGCGGCCCCGTTGCGGTTGTAGCCGCCGGCGGCCTGATAGCGGAAGCTGCCCGGCCCCGCGGCCGCCACGCCCAGCCATTGATCCACATTCACCCATCCCTTCGTCATGGCGGGGCCCTGCTGCCCC
>CBINPH010000361.1:0-3116 GCA_966252445.1 uncultured Chitinophagaceae bacterium
GGAAGGTGTCGACGAACCCCGAATCCATGAAGCGGTCCATCCAGGCACGCTCTTCCGGCAGGAAGCCCGACGATTTCTTGTTGCTGACGGGATCGTGGATATCGATGGGCTTGTGGCAGATGTTGTAATCCCCGCAGACGATCAGCTGGCGGCCGTCGCTGCGCAGATGGCCCAGGTGTTCCATAAATTCGTCCAGCCACACGTATTTATATGCCTGGCGTACCTCGCCGGAAGTGCCGGAAGGGAAGTAGGCGTTGATGAGGGAAACGTCGCCGAAATCCAGGCGAAGTACCCGCCCTTCAAAATCGCTTTGCGTATGCCCCGTACCGTAAGTGACCTTGTCGGGAGCGGTCCGGGAAAAGACCGCTACCCCGCTGTAGCCTTTTTTCTGGGCGGGAAACCAATACTGCTCGAAGCCGAGTTGTTCGATCGCTTTATGGTCAATGTTCTCCTGCAGGGCCTTGATCTCCTGCAGGCATATCACGTCACCGGGGGAGGAAGCGAGCCAGTCCATCAGGCCCTTGTTGATGGCCGACCGGATGCCGTTCACGTTGTAACTGATGATGCGCATGACACATGGCTTTTGCGGCGGATGAGGGACTCAATTCGGCGTATGGGCCGTCTTCAGCCAGCGGGCAATCTCCTCGCACTTGGCATATTCGCTGTCCACGTCCAGGTAGAAGTCCGGCACATGCTTGTCGTACCACTCCTGCATGACCTTGTCCTGCTTCTGGCGCAGCGCCTCGGCCTGTATACGGCTGTAATCTTCCTGCAGGCTCATGCGGTGCGGCTTGCTGCGGGATTTCAGGTATACGATACGCACCGCCTTCTGTTCGGGCATGCGTTGGTCGGGCGTGAAAACCACCGGAGCGGAAATAGAACCAACCTTCAGGGAGTCCAGCATCAGCACGATGCCCGGATCCAGGCTCTTTACGTCCATGAAGGTGGATTCGTCCTGCATGGTGAACATGCCCCCGGTCTTCTTGGTCCCGGTATAGAAATTGTCGTCGTCGCTGTACTTGGTCGCCGCCTCCCCGAAGGTAATCTTCCCGGCCAGAATGTTGGCCCGGATGCTGTCCAGTTCTTGCTCCGCCTTGGCGATGTCCCCGGAGGTGATCGGCGGGATCAGCAGGATATGACGCACCTTGGCGATGTTTCCTTCCCGGCTGACCAGCTGCAGAATATGGTACCCGAACTGGGTCTTGACGACCGGCGAGATTTCCCCGTCCTTCAGGCGGAAGGCCGCCGCCACGAACTGGGGATCGAACATTTTTTGGGTCCGGTCCACCGTCAGCACGTTGCCTCCGGTGGCCAGGTCCTTGGAGTAGAGCGTCGCCAGCACGTCGAAGGATTTACCCCCGCTGTCGGCCTGCTGCCGCAGGCTGTTCAGCTGGTTGACCGTGTACCGGACCACATCGGGGCTGGGATCCGGCTTGATGACGATCTGTCCGACCTCCACCTCCGACTCGAAGAAGGGCAAGCTGTCCTTGGGTATGCTGTTGAAAAAGGCTTCCACTTCCGTGGGGGTGATCTTGACCTGGTCCTGGATCTTCTTTTCCATGGCCTGGCTCAGCAGGATGTCCTTGATATCGGGCCGGTACTGGTCTTTGATCTGGTAGATGGACTTCCCCAGCTCCTGTTCCATTTTTTCCTGCGACCCGTACATGCTGACGAAATACCGGACACGGTGCTCCAGGTTTTGTTCCACCTCTTCGTCGCTGACGGGCAGGCTGTCCTTTTCCGCCTGCAGCACGAGGACGTTCTGCTCGATCATACGGGACAGCAGAAAGCAGTCCACGTCGGGGGGCAGGGGGCCCTGGTTTTGCCTCAGCTGGGACAGCTGCTGCTGGATATCGCTCTGAAGGATGATCTTGTCCCCCACCACCGAGACGATCTTGTCTGCGGCAGGCTGGTTGCTGGTGTACACATAATTTTGGGCCTGGACCGCGGTCGCCCACAGCAGGCAGGCGGCCAGCGCAGGGACATGCGGCTTTATCGGAATTCTCATAAATGCCAAAATTAACCTATTCAGCATGGCTCCTTCCGGCGCTATGCCGCGTTTTAACAAAAGTTTATGGCCGCGGCGGGAGTCAAAGCGTGCGCTTCACCTCCACTTCTTCGTAGCCTTCCACCACATCGCCCACCTTCACATCGTTGTAGTTCTTGATGACCAGGCCGCATTCCATCCCGGCAGCGACCTCGCGGACGTCGTCCTTGTAGCGCTTCAGGGAGGACAGCTCGCCGGTGAAGATCACGATGCCGTCCCGGACCAGGTGTATGCGCATGTTCCGCTGGGCCTTGCCGTCCAGAACGAAACAGCCGGCCACCGTGCTCTTGTCGATGCGGAATGTCTCGCGCACCTCCACATTGCAGAGCACTTTCTCCTCGATCTTGGGCTCCAGCATGCCCTCCATGGCGCTGCGGATTTCCTCGATCGCGTCATAGATAATGGAGTAGGTACGGATCTCGATGTTCTCCTTCTCGGCCAGGCGGGAGGCCTGCAGGGAAGGACGCACCTGGAAGCCCACGATAATGGCGTCTGATGCGGTCGCCAGCAGGACATCCGATTCGGTGATCTGCCCCACCGCCTTGTGCACGACGTTGACGACGATTTCCTCGGTAGACAGCTTCTGCAGGGAGTCGCTCAGGGCCTCGATGGAACCGTCCACGTCGCCCTTGATGATGAGGTTAAGCTCCTTGAAGTTGCCCAGGGCCAGGCGGCGGCCGATCTCATCCAGGGTGATGTGCTTGCGCGCCCTGATGCCTTGCTCCCGCAGGATCTGGGCCCGCCGGGTGGCCATGGTCTTGGCCTCCGACTCGTCGGAGAACATCTTCAGCTTTTCCCCGGCCTGCGGAGCGCCGTCGAGGCCCAGCACCTGTACCGGTGTGGACGGCCCGGCCGACTGTATGCGTCCGCCGCGCTCGTTGAACATGGCCTTGACGCGGCCGTGGTATGGCCCGGAGGCCACCATATCGCCCTGGTGCAGGGTGCCATTCTGCACCAGCACCGTCGTCACATATCCCCGGCCCTTGTCCAGGGAGGCCTCGATCACGGAACCGATGGCCGGCCTGTCGGGGTTGGCCTTGAGGTCCAGCAGTTCTGCCTCGAGCAGGAT
>CBINPH010000362.1:0-3111 GCA_966252445.1 uncultured Chitinophagaceae bacterium
CCGCTGACATGGAACGATTTGCGGAAATATGACCTGCTGGGCGCGGTGCACCTGGTCATCGTATGGCTGGACGGGGGTGCCGGCCCCACCTATCTCTTCAACGAGGCCAAAGTCGGCACCGAGGTGCCGGTTCGGGGACCTTTGGGGGTATTTACCCTGCCTGAAGAGCAGGACAGGGACCTTTTCTTTATCTGCACCGGCACGGGCATCGCGCCTTTCAGATCCATGATCCGCGACATCCGGGCGTCGGGCAAATGCCTGAACAACCCGGCATACCTGATCTCCGGCACCCGTACCCAAAAAGACCTGTTGTACCACCAGGAAATGATCGCCTTGGATCAGGAGCTGAACAATTTCCATTACCTGCCTACCCTGTCCCGGGAAGCCTGGGAGGGGCGGCGGGGCTATGTGCATGCCGTCTATGAAGAGCTGCTGAGCCGGAAACAGCCGGCATACTTTTTTCTCTGCGGCTGGAAGGACATGATCACCGAAGCCAAGGAACGCATCGTCGCCCTCGGCTATGACCGCAGGGACATCCACCAGGAGCTCTACGGCTGACGACCAGGCCCGGCCACCGCTTCCGGGACTCCAGTCCATTGATTTTTACCTTATTTTCACAGGATGTCCGCCAGACTAACCATATATGCCGGGGCGCTGCTGAGCCTATGCGCCGCCTGCAGCCCCCCTAGGGGCCGCACCCAGGCGCCAAAGGGCACCACCGTGATCCGGGTCAACCTCCTGGGCTATACGCCCTCGGGGTCCAAAACGGCCGTATGGGCAACAAAAGGGGCCGCGCTCCCCGACAGCTTCTCGCTGGTGAACGCCGATAACGGGCAAACGGTCCTGCGCAGCGGCAGCGGCACCGATTTCGGGGCATACGGCCCCTTCCGCCATACCCTTCGCCTGGATTTCAGCCGCTTTACGCGGCCCGGCACATATTACCTGCAGGCGGGCGCCGGCCGTTCGCCCCGGTTCCGGATCGCCGGCGACGTCTATGCAGGGACGGCCGACTTCTGCCTGCAATACCTGCGACAGCAGCGCAGCGGCTACAACCCCTACCTGAAAGACTCCTGCCATACGGCCGATGGGTATACGCTATACGGGCCTATGCCCGACAGCACACGTATCGACGTATGGGGTGGCTGGCACGACGCCAGCGACTACCTGCAATACGTGACTACATCGGCGACGACGACTTATTACCTGCTGGCGGCGGCGCGGGATTTCCCGGGGATCTTTCTGGACAGCTGCGCGGCCAACGGACTGGGTGGCGCCAACGGGATGCCGGACGTGCTGGATGAGGCCCGCTGGGGCCTGGACTGGCTGCTGAAAATGCATCCCCGGCCCGACTGGATGTTCAACCAGATTGCCGATGACCGCGACCATGCAGGGTTCCGGCTGCCCAATGAGGACACGGTGAACTACGGGCTGGGCCGGGCCCGCCCTGTCTATTTCTGCAGCGGCGAGCCGCAGGGCCTGGGAAAATACCGGAACCACAGCACAGGAACAGCCTCGACGGCAGGCAAGTTTGCGGCGGCCTTCGCCCTGGGCGAGGCCCTCTTTACCGACAGCGACCCGGCCTACGCCCGCCTGCTGAAAGCACGCAGCTTCAGCGCTTACCGTTTCGGGGAGGCGCATCCCGGTGTATGCCAGACGGCTCCCAACAAGGCGCCTTACTACTACATGGAAGACGACTGGCACGATGATATGGAGCTGGCGGCGGCGATGCTGTGGCGGATGACCGGGGAGAACCGCTACCGCCAGGCGGCCAGAGCCCATGCCGCGGAGGCAGCCCATAAGCCATGGATGGGCGCCGATACGGCCTCCCACTACCAGTGGTATCCCTTTTACAATGCAGGGCATTATGAACTGGCCAGCCAGGAGCAGGCCACAGAAAGGGAGCGCCTCATCGGCTATTACCGCGACGGCCTTGCAGCCGTATGGCAGCAAGCGCGCGGAAACGCTTTTTACCGCGGCATACCGTTCATCTGGTGCTCCAACAACCTCACAGCTGCCTTCGCCATCCAGTGCCGCCTGTACCGGCGCCTCTCGGGGGACAGCAGCTATCTGCCCCTGGAACAGGCTTGCATCGACTGGCTGCTGGGTTGCAACCCCTGGGGCACTACCATGGTCGTCGATCTGCCGGCCGGCGGGGATCATCCTGCGGATCCCCACTCCGCTTTCAGCCACCTGCACCATTATCCGGTCAGCGGAGGCCTTGTCGATGGCCCGGTCTATGGAAGCATTTATTCCGGCCTCATCGGGGTACACCTCTCCGGCCCCGACGCCTACGAGCCTTTTCAGTCAGCCCTCGCCGTATACCACGACGACTGGGCGGATTATTCCACCAATGAACCGACCACGGATGGCACAGCCACGATGCTGTACCTGCTCGCCGCTCTCGACGCGGAAGCCAGGCAGGGACAACAAAACGAGACCATCAGCCATGGTGCCGTGATCCGGGGAGACAGCAGCATACCTGCCCTGGCCCTGGTCTTTACCGGGCATGACTTTGCCGATGGCGGATCCGCCATCGCCCGTACTTTACGGGAGAAAGGGGTACACGCCTCCTTTTTCCTGACCGGGCATTTTTACCGGACGCACCCGCAACTGATCCGCCGGCTCCGCCGGGACGGCCACTACCTGGGATCCCATTCGAACAGTCATCCCTTATATTGCAGCTGGGAGAACAGGGACAGCCTGCTGGTGACCGCCAAACAGTTCCGCGAAGACCTGGACAGCGCCTATGCCACCATGCAGGCCTTCGGGATCGACCGGGCGCAGGCGCCCTACTACCTGCCGGCATACGAGTGGTATAACGACAGCATCGCCGCCTGGACCCGCCGGGCCGGGCTGCGCCTGGTGTGCTTTACCCCTGGCAGCGGCAGCAACGCCGACTACAGCTATCCGGAAATGGGCGAGCGCTACCGCAGCAGCGAGGCCATCTTCCGGCGCATCCTGAACTACGAAAAACGGCCATCGGGCCTCAACGGCCATTTGCTATTGCTGCATATCGGCACGGATGCCCGCCGCCAAGATAAATTCTACGCCTGGCTGCCCCGCCTGATCGACAGCCTGCGGGGACGGGGATATCGCTTGCTGCGCATAGAC
>CBINPH010000363.1:0-3102 GCA_966252445.1 uncultured Chitinophagaceae bacterium
CCCTTTTTTGGCGAACCGGACCTCCAGGTTGCCGCCGCGGGCCCGAACCGGAATGCGGTAGGGCTGGTTTTGGTTGCCCGCAGCCACGATGGCCGCAGCGGTAATGCCGGTCCCGCAAGCCAGGGTTTCGTCTTCCACACCCCTTTCATATGTCCGGATGTGAAGGGATTCGCTCCCATATTCCACGAAATTCACATTGATGCCGTCCCTGGCGAACTGTTCACTGTATCGTATTTTCCGGCCCTCTTTGACCACGTCCAGCTCGTCCAGCCGGTCGACATATTTGACGTAGTGGGGAGATCCCGTGTCCAGCACTGCCGTGTCATAGCCCCTTTCTACTTTTCGAACGTCCATCATCTTCAGGTCCACCTCTCCATTGTCCAGCAGGACGGCTTCATGGATGCCGTCTACGGCCCGGAACCGCGCCTGGCTGCGGACGATCCCCAGGTGGGCGGCGAAGGCCGTCAGGCAGCGCCCCCCGTTGCCGCAAAGCGATCCTTCCCGGCCGTCGGCGTTGAAGTAGCTCATGGCGAAATCCGCGTCCTCGGAGGCGTCCAGGGTCATCAGGCCATCGGCCCCGATGCCGAAGCGGCGGTCACACAGCAGGCGGACCTGGGCGGTGGTCAGGCTGGCATAGGCCTGCTCCCGGTTGTCCAGCAGAATGAAATCATTGCCGGCCCCCTGGTATTTATAAAATTGGATAAGCATCTGAACCGTTGTTTGGGCAAAGATACGCCGTGAACGGCTTCCGCGGTTGGAGGAAAAGGGAGCAGGCCGGAGCCTCAGGGGAGGATCGCCACCCAATTGTTGCCCTCTGCATACTCCTTGATCAACTGATTGCGCTCCTTGAGGAGTTCCAGGACCGTTTTTTCGGCACAGGCCTTGTTCAGGAGGCCTGTGATCAGGCCGGGGGGCAATTGGTAGCTGATCTGATCGATCATGATCGTCCCATTCTCTATCTCTTTGAAATAATGGTCGTGCCGGAATTGTTCAAAGAAATCCTTTCGCATCTCTTCGCGATAATAGGCTGGGGCGGTCACTTCCGTTAATTTGAGCGAGAAATTCCGTTTTTTCGTGCCCAACTTCCCGCTCCAAAGGACATAATCCTGGGTGTCGAGAAGGCCGCCGGTCTTGCCTTGCAGGGCCACGATACCGTGCCGTTCATACTGGCGCTTGTGCAAACTGACACATCGGCTCAGGTCAAATACTCGTGCGATAGGAGCATAGATGACTGTAGTCAATTGCAGCTGGGACATGCTACAAAAATAACGACAATCTTCGGGAGCGGCAACATTCGTCGCGGGATAATGCCCAACGGATTATCCCTGTTCCGTTTTCAGGATTTTCTGGTAGCGCTTTCTTCCTTCCTCATCCAGGATGGTCTTGCGCATGCGGATGATCTTCGGGGTGATTTCCAGGCATTCGTCCTGCTGGATATATTCCATGCATTCCTCCATGGTCATCTGCACTTTCGGCGCAATGCGTGAGGCATCGTCGCTCCCGCTCGCCCGCATATTGGTCAGCTTCTTGCCCTCGGTTATATTGACCACAAGGTCGCCGGGTTTGATGTGCTCGCCGATAATCTGACCGGGATAAACTTCCTCACCCGGGTCGATGAAGAATGTGCCCCGGTCCTGTAGTTTGTCCAGGGAATACGCGGTGGAGGTTCCCTGCGTCTTGGCGATCAGCACCCCGTTGATGCGGCCCACGATAGGGCCTTTCCAGGGTTTGTACTCGGAGAAACGGTGCGCCATGACGGCTTCCCCCGCTGTGGAGGTAAGCATTTGGGAGCGGAGGCCGATGAGCCCACGGGAGGGTATTTCGAACTCGAGATGCTGTATTTCTCCCTTGTTTTCCATCACCAGCAACTCACCCTTCCGTTGGGTGGTAAGATCAATGACCCGTCCGCTGTATTCGGCCGGTACATCGACGACCAGCTGTTCGTAAGGCTCGCATTTTTTGTCGTCGATCATCCGGATGATCACCTGAGGTTGTCCCACCTGCAGCTCATAGCCTTCCCGGCGCATGGTTTCAATGAGAATGCTCAGGTGCAGGATACCCCGCCCGTAGACCAGGAAGCTGTCCGAATTGTCGGTCTCTGTGACCCGCAGCGCCAGGTTCTTCTCCAATTCTTTCATCAGGCGGTCCCGGAGATGCCTGCTGGTGACGAATTTGCCGTCTTTACCGAAGAAAGGGGAGGTATTGATGCTGAACTGCATGTTCATCGTGGGCTCGTCCACAGCGATCACCGGCAGCGCCTCGGGGTTTTCGGCGTCAGCCACCGTATCTCCGATGTTAAAGCCCTCTATGCCCACCACCGCGCAGATATCGCCGGCCTGCACGTCGGTCACCTTTTTCTTGCCCAGCCCCTCGAAGACATAGAGTTCCTTGACCTTCGACCGGGTGATGGAGCCGCCGGCGCCGCAGAGGGCCACGGTCTGTCCTTCTTTCAGGCCGCCCCGGATGACTTTGCCTATGGCGATGCGGCCCAGGAAGTTGCTGTAATCCAGAGAGGTCACAGGCAGTTGGAGGCTGCCTTCCCGCACCTGGGGCGGCGGAACTTTCTCCAGAATGGTATCCAGCAGCGGGGTGATGTCCTCTGTGGGGGTCAGGGAAGTGTTGAACCAGCCTTGTTTGGAGGAACCGTACAGCGTGGGGAAATCCAACTGTTCTTCGGTGGCGTCCAGGTTGAAAAACAACTCAAATACGGCATCATGGACTTCCTCGGGTCGACAATTCGGTTTGTCCACCTTGTTGATCACCACAATGGGATGCAGGTTGAGTTGGAGGGCCTTCTGGAGAACGAAACGCGTCTGGGGCATGGGCCCCTCGAAGGCATCCACCAGCAGCAGCACCCCATCCGCCATCTGCAGTACCCGCTCTACCTCCCCGCCGAAATCCGAGTGCCCCGGCGTATCGATGACGTTAATTTTCACGCCTTTATATTCGACGCTGGCATTTTTGGAGAAGATGGTAATCCCCCTTTCTTTCTCCAGCTCATTGCTGTCCATGATCAGGTCACCGGTGTCCTGGTTTTCCCGGAACACACTGGTGGTCTGGAGGATCCGGTCCACCAGCGTGGTTTTGCCATGGTCGACGTGG
>CBINPH010000364.1:0-3036 GCA_966252445.1 uncultured Chitinophagaceae bacterium
GCTCCTGAAAAACCTTTCTGCAGCATGAACCTGAGCTTCAAGGATCCCCTGGCGCCGGAAGGGAAATTCAGGACGGCAGCGGAGGGCCATGGCTCGCTGGCTTTGTGCAGCCAGAGCACCTTTTTTCCCGCAGCAGTGGATGCGAGCCCGGCACCCCGGTTGCCGAAAACCGACCAGCCGGACAGGCTGTCCACGAAATCCTCCTGCTGGCTGGATTCCATCAGCCAGGCCGGATCAAAGCGGTAAAGATTCCTTCCTGTCTGGGTGCCGTCCACCCAAAGGGAATACACCACACGTCCATCCCGCGCCTGGGTGAGATAGGGATAGGATACGCCGTTGTCCCCGCCGGGCGGGGGCCCGAACGCTTGCTGCGGGTCGCGGACCAGTTCCCGGTACGTCCAGGTCCTCCCTTCATCAGCGGAAATTGCAGCCTGCAGAACATGCCGTCCTCCCAGGGCATACGGAAAACGCCGGCAATCATTGACCATGAGCAGCAGTCGTCCATCTGTCAGGCGCAGCAGCCCGGCCGGGGAATCTGAAGACGCTATGGAACTGGGCGCGGGCGCAGACCAGCGGGAACCGTCCGATGAAAAGGATTCATAGAAATGGCCCGTCTGGGTACGCAGCAGCATCCATATCCGCCCGTCCCGGAGTTGGATCACCACGGGCTCAATGGCGCCCAGCGCCGAGAGATTGGACACGGGCGTTTTCAGGGTATCCGGAGAGGTGAGCCAACTGCGCCCTCCATCATCAGAATACAGGACGCCGGAATTAAAACGCCCGTAGTATGTGAAGCGGTCCGCCCCCGTGCCGCGATGGCTCCAGCTGCGGTCGGTGAGGTAGCTGAAGGGCAGGATGATCCTTCCGTTCGTGCATTGGATGACCGACTGCAGGTCACCCGCCCGGCCGCGCCAGATAGCCGCCGGGGCTTCCCAGCCTGTGCGGTGCCCTTTGCTCTTGACATGCCAGATGTCCAGCGGATTTTGGATGGAGGGCGGCGCATTCTTCCCCCCGGGCAAAGGCAGGATAGCCCCTGTCCGCCGGTCATTCAGCATAAAAATATGGATCTCTCCCTGCTGGTCCAGCAGCGTGACATAATATCCGAATCCGCCGGCGTCCCTGGGCAGGGTGAAGAGCGGCACTTCATCACGCCAGGTGTCCCCGTTATCCGTCGAATACCGGGCCCGGACGACCTGGCTGTCTTCGGCCGCCGGGAGCCCCGGGCCTTCGTAGCGGATGAACAGGGCCATCAGCTTCCCGTCCGGCAGGGTAAGCACATGCGGCATCTCGGGGAAATGGGCAATGATCTCCGGGCGGGCGACCGGCTGTTCCCCGCCCTGCCGGGCCCGGCCCTGAAAGCCGGATAACAGCAGCATCAACAGGCATATGTTCTTGATCATCGGTTGGCAGTTTAAGGATGCATATCGAGCCGTATCCAGCGGATCACACAGTTCCAGTCCTCGAAACACCAGAACACCAGGTACACTTCTCCGGTAGCCAGTTGAACCATCTGGGGAAAGCCGAATTTTAACGCGCTCAGCTCATCGGATCCACGGGCGGTACCCGGCATGCCCGAGTGGTTCAGCTGGGTGCCCCAGAGCGGTAATTCGGACTGAAGTATCCACTTGCCCTCACTGAAGCTGGCATGCACCGCCCATAAGCCGGGCTTGTCGTTGCGGCGGTAGACCAGTAGAAAGGTACCGTCCCGCAGGTGCAGCAGCTTGCATGTCTGTCCCTGGATGCCGATCACTCCATGGCCGCTGAAGCTGCGGCCTCCGTCATGACTGACCGCAAACCGGTTAGGCAGGTGTGTGCCGCTGGCTTCATGATATGCCCAGGTAACGGCCACCAACTCCTGCCCCCCAAGGCTGCATACGGAGGTCTCCCAAAAAGTGATCCCTTCTTCCCGCCCGTCGAACATCACCCCGTACTCCTTCCAGCTGCGACCCTGGTCGCGGCTGATGAGCACCACCGTCCTTCTGCCCTCGAAAGGCTGCCCATCCTCCGGCTGGGTGGCGCAGGGGGCCAGCCAGCTGCCATCGGGAAGCTCAATGATGTTGTGGCATATCTCGAAAGCCGGGCCCTTGAGCGGCGGCTCGATGGTCTCAGGCCAGGCCCAGGTTTTCCCCTTGTCTGAGGAGCGGATCAGGATAAGGTCCATGGGCACGAAACCGAAGTTTTCACGGTTGCTGATCATGCCTTTCTCCGGATCATCACGCCAAAAGCGTCCGCCAAAGCCTACCAGGCCGGAGGATGTTTTGTTGATCCGTACCGAATGGCTGCTGGGCCGCACGGTATCGACAGGGATAGTGCGTCCTTCGAACTGCCAGGTCTTCCCCCCGTCCAGGGAACGGGACTGGTATCCCACATGGTCTACGGCCTCCTGGGCCTGCGCAAGGCTGTAGGCGCAAAGCATTTCCCCGTCTCCCAAATCGACGATGGTGGGATGAAAGGCATGAACGGTCCGCAGATAAGGTTTGGGGTTGGCATATACGATGCCGGTATCGGTAATGCGCATAACATGATTGTTTTAAGGCGTGTGATGGCTTAAGTGTCCGGAGGTTCTGGGCGCGGGCGCTTTATCCTTTTTTTTCCATGGCCTGCACCGCTACCGCCTCTCCATATCCGTGGGTGAGGAAGGTGCGTTCCGCCCAGAAGAAAAAGTGCAACTCGCTTTGGATCAGAATGTCTTCATCTCCGTCACCGTTCCAGTCCTGTCCGTGAAAGCCCGGGCCCCAGAAAACAAAAGGCAGATCCCTGAGCTCTTTGGGCCGGGCAGGCTCGGAGAAGGATGGAGATCCTGGCGTACTGGTATTGACCAGCAGCTGCCCTGGCTCAAAAGTGTTTCCTTCCGCGATGATATCCGTTTTCCCGTCCCCGTTCCATTCTATGGGATTGAAGCTCCACATGAATTTTTTGAACTTGGCCACTTTGACCCCGGGGGCGAGGGTGTTGACGCCTCCTTGGCGGGTATTGAGAAACACCCATACATCGCCATAGGTATCCGTGACCGCGAGATCGAGGTTACCATCCCCG
>CBINPH010000365.1:0-2989 GCA_966252445.1 uncultured Chitinophagaceae bacterium
TGTACATCCACTGCAGCATATAGGCCCCCTGAGCCTCGTCCAGGATGCCGGCGAAAGCCGAGGGCCAGATGCGGTAGGCCATCTTGCGGACCAGGGGCAGCTGTGCGGGGCGGGCCTCGGTAACGGTGATCATGGGGCTGGGAATGGTTGAGGTCATCCGGCTCAGGAGGCGCCCAGGGCGTCTATGGCGGCGGCCAGCTTCCGGTCCCGCTCGGTGACCACGTCGCCGGCGTCATGGGAAGAAAGGCGGATCTCGACGGTGTTGTAGCTGTTGCTCCAGTTGGGATGATGGTCCATCTTTTCGGCGATCAGCGCCACGCGCGTCATGAAGGCGAAGGCTTCGTTTAAGTCCGCGAAGCGGAAGCTGCGGACCAGCTGATTGTTCTTTTCGTTCCACATGGGATGACCGTTTATGTCAGAAAATGAGGTTTTCCCTGTTTTTCAGCTCTCCGGGCCGTACCGGCACCACCAGCTGCACATCGCGCAGGGCGCGTATCCCGTCCATAAGCCACTGCAGCTCCTCGGCGCTGTAAAAATCCCCCTTCAGCAGCCAGATGAAATCGATGTGCTTCAGCTCCGGCAGCAGGAACTCCGCGCGGTAATGGTTGTTGTAGAGGTAATGGGTTGTGAAGCGGGTAGGCTCCTCGTATTCATAGACGGGGAAATAGCATTTCTTTCCCTTCTTCATCAACACCACCTCCAGTTCATTGTTCATGCGGAAGCCGAAGGACAGCTCGCGGTTCAGCTGCCAGCACAGCTGGTACTCCTTCATCCGTGAGACAATGCCCACGAGGCGGGCATCGCGGAAAAAGTCTTCCGTGGCGTGCTGGGTCTGCAGACGAAAACGCGTCGTAGCCATAGGGAATGCTTGCGCCCCCTCACCTCAGGGAAGGGAGCGGATCGTGATGTTCCGGTAATACACTTTGTCGCCCCCGTGGTCGGTGAGCATGATGCGGCCCCGGGGCTCTTCGCCATAAACGCCATAGTCCCTGAACTTGGTCGCCGCCACCCGTCGCCTGTAGTCCGGCGTGCCGCGTTCGCAATTCACCACCTTTACCCCGTTCAGCCAGTGCTCGATATGGGTGCCCCGGACGATGATGCGGCCCCTGTTCCAGCGCCCCGCCTCATGCAGGGTCTTGCCCACGGGAGCATAGAGCAGGTAAAAGGCGGCCGTGGACCCGACCCCCTGGGGGTGTTCCTTCACCTCCGGATGCTGGTAATCGTCTATGATCTGGTATTCAGGCCCGTTCCAGTCCATGGACCCGCTGCGGTGGTTGGGTATGCGGTTCACCAGGTACTTGATGCCGCTGTTGGCGCGGGGGGTCAGCTTGAACTCGAAGGCCAGCTCGAAGTTGCCGTAGGTCTTGCGGGTCATGATGTCGCGGCCCCCGATATGATCCTTTACCGAGAGGGTCCCCTGCCGCACCTCCCAGGCCTCGGCGGGGAAGCGTTCTTCCCGCACGCCGCGCCAGGCGTCCAGGCTGCCGCCGCCGAAGAGCGTATCCCAGGGGCCCGGGGCAGGTCCCTGCTGCAGGGCCGGGTGCCGCTGCGCCGCCGCGGCGAGCAGGAGGGCCGCCGTCAGCAGGGGCGGCAGGGCCGCCCGCCGGGAAGAGAAAAAAGACGTCTTTTTATGCATGTCTTTTTGTTGAAGTTTTTTTGCCGCGGGATGCCGGCGGCTGTTTCCGCCGCGGCGCCGCGGGATCCCAGAACAGGGCGGCGAAGTCCGCGACCTGGTCGTCTTCCACCCGCACGCCTTCCTGCTCCAGCAGCTCCTGCATGAGGGTGGGCGTCGCGAAATGATGCCGGCCGCTCAATATGCCCTGGCGGTTCACCACGCGATGGGCCGGCACCGGCGGGCGGACGCCCCCGCACTTGTTCATGGCCCAGCCGACCATGCGCGCCGACAGGCGGATGCCGGCGGCCTCCGCCACCGCGCCATAGGTGGTCACCCGGCCCCGCGGCACCCGGCGCACGATGGCATAGACCGCATCCAGGAAATTCTCCTTACCGGTCCTGCCCGGCGGGGCTGCCGGACGGGGGCCGGCTTTCGCTTTCTTTATCGGGGACATTTTCATGGTCATAAGGACAGTGGCGGCAGCCGTTTCCGCAACAGTAGCCGCGCGCCCGAAGGTACGCCGCCGTGAACACCCAGCGGCCCTCGGCGTCCACCTCGTAATCCACCCCTTCAGCCAACGGCTTCTCCATGGGCCTTCTTTTTGGGCAGCGGCGGCAGCACGGCCGGCAGTGAGAATTCGAGGTAGCGTATCGTGCGGCCCGCCCGGAGGTGCATCTGCTCGTAAAAGGTCTGCAGGCGCAGCAGGGGCTCGGGGGGCGCCGCATAGACGTCCTCCACCCGGCGGTGCAATATGCAGCCCGTCTCCCGGATCACCTCCAGGGTAAAAGCGAAGAGCTCGGGAGAGTCCGTCTTCAAGCGTATCCGGCCCCCGGGGGCCAGCACGCGGTGGTACAGGTGCAGGAAACGGGGGTGGGTCAGCCTTTTCTTGGCGCGGGACTGGCGCAGGAAGGGATCGGGAAAGGTGATCCAGATATCCGCCACCTCGCCGGCTGCAAAATAACGATCCAGGTGGTCGATCTGGGTACGCAGGAAGGCGACATTGGACAAACCCTCATCCAGGGCCGTCTTCGCCCCCTTCCATATCCGGTTGCCCTTGACGTCCACGCCGATGAAGTTCTCCTGCGGGCGGCAGCGGGCCAGCCCCAGGGTATAGTCTCCCTTCCCGCAGGCCAGCTCCAGGGTGAGGGGATACGCATGCCCGAAATGCGCTGCCCAGCGCCCCGGCATATCTTCGGGGTAGATCAGTACATTCGGAAAGGTGGTGATCTCTTCGAAACGGATCAGTTTCTTCTGGCCCATACCGGGCAAAAATAGCACAATGGCGGGAATAGGATGGGCCCTAAAGAACAGGCAACCGATTGATGAAACAGTTCCCCGGTTTTAACCATATCATAAAGTAAACACGTCAAAGAT
>CBINPH010000366.1:0-2957 GCA_966252445.1 uncultured Chitinophagaceae bacterium
GATAGCCTCGCGAACAAAGTCCTGGTTGAAAACTCTTACCTCTGTTTGAATCGGCTGCCTGTTTGGTGGCGGGGTATTCATGATGCTGAGATCACGGGCACCCATAAGCGAAAACTGGAGTGTCCGCGGAATAGGCGTGGCTGTCAGCGTCAGGCAGTCCACTGCCGTACGCAATGCCTTGATCTTTTCTTTATGACCAACCCCAAATTTCTGTTCTTCGTCAACTACGAGTAAGCCGAGGTCTTTAAACTTTACATCTTTCGCCAGCAAACCATGCGTTCCGATTATTATATCCACCTTTCCTTCTTCCAGTCTTTTGAGTGTTTCTTTTTTTTCTTTGGCTGATTTGAACCGGTTAATAAAATCGACTGTTACCGGGAAATCTTTTAACCGATCGCTGAAGGTCTGGTAGTGCTGGTATGCCAGGATGGTAGTGGGCACAAGCACGGCAGCCTGCTTGCCGTCGGCCAGGGTTTTGCAGGCCGCCCGGACGGCGATCTCCGTCTTGCCGAAGCCCACATCCCCGCAGATCAGGCGGTCCATAGGCGATTCGGATTCCATGTCTTTTTTGACCTGTATGGTGGCCTTGCTCTGGTCCGGGGTGTCTTCGTACAGAAAGGAAGCCTCCAATTCCGTTTGCATATAGGTGTCGGCGCTGTGGGCGAAGCCCTTCTGCGCCTTGCGGCTGGCATACAACCGGATCAGGTCTTTGGCGATATCCTTGACCTTGCTCTTGGTCTTGTCCTTCAGCTTGTTCCAGGCATCGCTGCCCAGCTTGTGCACCGTGGGGATGCTGCCCTCCTTGCCGCTGTATTTGCTGATCTTGTGCAGGGAGTTGATGTTGACATACAGGAGGTCATGATCCCGGTAGACGATGCGGACGGCTTCCTGGACATGCCCGTTCACCTCCAGCTTTTCGAGACCGCTGAACACGCCCACGCCATGGTCCACATGGGTGATGTAGTCTCCCGGCTGAAGCTCCCTGAGGGTCTTCAGCGTCAGGGCCTTGTTCTTGTTGTAAGCCTGCTTGACCCGGTATTTATGATAGCGCTGAAACACCTGGTGGTCGGTATAGCAGACGCAGCGGTGGTCGTCATCGGTAAAGCCCTGGCTGATGGCCAGGGGGATGGGGTGGAAGGGGATTTCTGCCTTCAGGTCCTCGAAGATAGCCCGCAGCCGCTCCAGCTGCTTGGGGTTCTCGGCGAAAAGGAAGAGGGCATATTGGTCCGATTCTTTCTGCTGAAGATCGCGGATGAGCAGGTCGAAGCGCCGGTTGAACACCGGCTGCGGGCTTGTATGAAAGGTGATGTGGGCCCCTTCTGCGGAGGGGTCTCCCCCGGTTTCCACCTCTCCGAACTCGATCACCCTTTTTTGCGACAGGGCCCCCGCTACCGCCGTGGCCGTGTGGAAGTCCGCCTCCGAGAAGCGGAGCGGAGCCTCGTCTTCCTGCTCCGGTGGGGGAGTGTCCATGGCCATAAAATGGTGCATACGCTCCTCCAGCTGGCCCAGGGTCTCCAGCAGGAAGGGCGTGTCCTTGATCCACCAGACCGTGTTGTCCGGCAGGAAATCAAACAGCGGAACCTTGTCGGCTTCTTCGGTCTGCGGTCCCAGGTTGGGGATCAGCGTCACCTGCTGGAGCTTGCGCTCGCTGAGCTGGCTTTCGGGGTCGAACAGGCGGATCGAGTCGATCTCCTCGCCGAAAAGCTCTACCCGGTAGGGTTTGTCGTTGCCAAAAGAATAGATGTCCAGGATGCCGCCCCGCATGGCAAATTGTCCCGGCTCATAGACGAAATCCGTGCGGCTGAAGCCCAGGCTGACCAACCGGTCCAGCAGGGGCTCCAGGACAAGCGCTTCTCCCGTGCGCAGGTGGATCATGGCGCTGGCGAAGGCGGCCGGCGGAGCCACCTTCTCGAACACGGCCTCGGGATAGGTGACCAGTATTTTTTTGCGCACCCCGTCGCCGGAAAACTTCATCAGGGCCTCGGTGCTCAGCATCACGTGGCTCTTGTTGACCAGGTCGAAGTTTCCGGTTTTTTTGAAGGAATCGGGGAAATAGTGGATGTCCAGGGACTGCAGCAGGGCTTCCAGGTCGTTGTGGAAATAGGCCGCCTCCTCCTTGTCGCGGAGGATAAAGACATGGTTCAGGGGAAGCTGTTGCCAGAGGGCCGCTGCGGCCATGGCGGCGGCGCTGCCGGCCAGCCCGGTCAGCTGTGTTTTCTGGGCGCCGGGCAAAAGAAGCCTGTCCGCCAGCTCTTTTAGGCGGGAATCCTCACGGTAACCGTTCAACAACGCATCCAGGTTCATTCGGCGGATGCAAAGGTACGACATTCTGCGGGTACGGGCGATACCTGCGGGAACGCCCGAAATCCCGGAAGGGGAGGTGCCCAGACCACGAAGCCCGGCCAGCTGGCCGGGCTTCGTGCATCCTATATGCTGGTGTCCGGGTTATCCCTCCAGCTTGGCTTTCAGGTTGCGGTCCAGGGCGTCCAGGAATTCCTCCGTATAGAGGTAATGCGTGCCGTGGGTGACCTCATTGCCGTGGATGCATACGGCCAGGTCTTTAGTCATCAGGCCGCTCTCCACCGTTTCCACACATACCTGCTCCAGTTGCTGGCAGAAATGCACCAGCTCGGCATTGCCGTCCTTGTCCCCACGGAACGCAAGGCCCCGGGTCCAGGCGAATATGGAGGCAATGGGGTTGGTGCTGGTGGGCTTGCCCTGCTGGTGCTGCCGGAAGTGTCGGGTCACCGTGCCGTGGGCTGCCTCCGCCTCCATGGTCTGGCCATCGGGCGTGATCAGTACGGAGGTCATCAGGCCCAGGGACCCGAAGCCCTGGGCGACGATGTCGCTCTGCACATCCCCGTCGTAGTTCTTGCAGGCCCAGACGAAATTGCCGTGCCATTTCAGGGCGCTGGCCACCATGTCGTCAATCAGGCGGTGCTCATAGCTCAGGCCCA
>CBINPH010000367.1:0-2907 GCA_966252445.1 uncultured Chitinophagaceae bacterium
CCGAAGATCTCCCACCGGCCCAACTGGGACCAGCGCATCCGGCTTATTGTCCGCAAGGCGCCCGAATGGGATGTGGCCACCGTATGCGGTGTCCCGGCCTGGGTGCAGATTGTCTTCGAAGAGATCATCAAATACCACAAGGTGCGCCATATCCATGAGATATGGCCGAACCTGGCCGTGTACATCCACGGGGGTGTGTCGTTTGAACCTTACCGGGAGAGCTTCCGGAAGCTGCTGGGCCATCCCATCCAGTTCATTGAGACCTATATGGCCTCCGAGGGCTCCTTCGGCTTTCAGGCCCGCCCCGGCACGCCCGGCATACGCCTGGTCATGAACGCCGGCATCTTCTTCGAGTTCATCCCCTTCAACGAAGAGAACTTTGACGAGGATGGTGAGCTGAAGCCCGGCGCCCGCGCTTACATGATACACGAGGTGGTGGAGCAGGTCAACTATGCCGTGGTGCTGTCCACCTGCGCCGGCCTGTGGCGCTACCTCCTGGGGGATGTGGTCCGCTTCGTCGACGCCCGGGCCCTGGAGGTGGTCATCATGGGCAGGACCAAGCACTTCCTGAGTCTCTGCGGGGAGCACATGAGCGTGGACAACATGAACAACGCCATCCGCGCGGTCAGCGCCGAGCTGGGCATCGATATCGGGGAGTTCACGGTGGGCGGCTTCAAGTACGAGAACCGCTTCGCCCACCGCTGGTACATAGGCACCGACGATCATCCCGACCCCGCCGAGGTGCGGCGCATCCTGGACGAGACCCTGTCCCGCATCAACGACGATTACGCCGTCGAACGCACCTCTGCCCTCAAGGAGGTATTCGTCGAGATCCTCCCCAATGACCTGTTCATCAAATACCTGCGCTCGAAGGGCAAGGAAGGGGCCATGCATAAGTTTCCCAGGGTGATGAAGAACGGCACGCTGTCAGACTGGGAGACCTTTCTTTCCCGTAATAAATAACGGCTTACACGAAGCCGACGCGCCCCCGTTCCCGATTATTGTCATATCTTCCTGCATTGTTTTCCGGCCATCGGTCGATGGTATGCTATAGTTACTATGATCGCCTCATTCATAGCGGGCTTGGGTTTGGGCTTGTTTTTGTCGCTGTCCGTGGGCCCCGTCATTTTCATGATCATCAAATACAGCCTGAGCAGCGGCTTCAGGGCTGGCCTCAGCTTCGCCCTGGGGGTGTCGTTCAGCGACACCATGTATGTGGTCCTCGGCAACTTCGCCACGGTCTTCGTTCACCGGCTGGGGGAGATGGAGAAGGCCATAGGCCTGATCGGCGGCATCGTGCTGATCGGCATGGGTCTCTATGGCATTTTTTTCAAGGAGGTGCGGATCAACGCGGGGGAAGGCAAGGGAAAAAACGTGGAGGTCGGCAAGCGGGCTTATCTATCCATCGCCATGTCGGGCTTCCTGATGAACACCCTCAATCCCGGGGTGGTCCTCTTCTGGCTGGGTATCTGCACCGCCAACAGTGCACTGCCCTTCGACGACCGCCTGGTCCTGTTCGGCACCACGCTCATTTTCGTGCTATCCATGGATATCGCCAAGGTCTTCCTGGCGGATAAGATCAGACACAAACTGACCCTGAAAACGGTCATGTGGCTGAACCGCATCGCCTCGGCCTCCATGATCGTCTTCGGCGCCATCCTGATCTATGCCGTCATGTTCCGCATGGACGAGCTCATGCACTAGACGCTGCCTTCAGACATGCCAGATCTTCCGGAGGGTCAGCCAGACCAGCAGGGGCAGCGTGGCCGCCAGCCAGACGAAGAACAACACATGTTCCCAGCCCGGTACGCGGGGGTTGTCAAAAAAAGCGAGGTCTTTGCGTATGCCCCAGAAAATGGTGAACATCATCCATCCTACCCAGATGACGATGGTCCTCAGCATGCGGAAGAAGGCCTCCGCGATATCCTTGTCCGTCCAGTTGTCTTCATGCTCCATGGAGGTGCCTGTTTCCGTTTTGGCGTGGAGAGCAGGGGTGTAGGCACAGGGCAGTCTTAAGGTACGCATAATTTTCGCAATGCCGCGGAATCTCCCCGGAAAACATTGAAATCCACCGGCGCGGCGATGCCGTCCACGTGGCCCCCGTCGTGATGCTGCCAGAAGAGCCAGTCCCGGCCGATCGCAGGCTGCTGCCGCTGGTAGTAGTGGGAGATCCATAGGGGGTAGTCGTCAAAGGCCTCGCCCAGGTGGGCCTCATAGAAATGCAGGTTGGTGTAGATGATGGGCTTCACCCCGTAGGCTTCCTCGATGCGGCGCAGCCAGGCCAGGGCCGTGCGGCGGATCACGCTGTCCGGCTGGCCGTTGCTGATCTCCAGGTCCAGCACGGGGGGCAGGTCCCCGGTATGGACCGGCACCTGCCGGATGAAATTCTCGGCCTGGAGAAGCGGATCGCGGGTGGAATAGAAATAGTGATAGGCGCCGCAGAGCAGGCCGGCGGCCCGGGCCCGCTCCCAGTTGTAGCGGAAGGCCGGGTCCTGCCGCGTAATGCCCTCGGTGGCCTTGATGAAAACGAAATCCAGCTTGACCCCGTCGATGTTCATCGCGCGGACGGCCTTCCAGTCGATGCGTCCCTGATATTTGGACACGTCGATCCCATGGATGGAATAGCGCATGGGCAGGTCTATGCCGAAGGCATCGTAATGGATGAAACGGGGATGGCTATGCCGGTACAGCAGATAGGCGACCAGGGTCACCGTCAGCCACAGGGCGAGCGCGAGCCTTCTCTTTGTCTTTTTTTTAACAGCCAAGCCGGATAAGCGGTTTGCCTGCAAAGAAAGCAAATGCCTGGTACATGACCGCCTCAGGCCTGTATGGCCTGCAGGACGGTGTCGCGGATGGCGTCCAGGGGCAGGCGCTCCTGCTGCAGGCTGTCGCGGTGCCGGAGGGTCA
>CBINPH010000368.1:0-2896 GCA_966252445.1 uncultured Chitinophagaceae bacterium
TCGATCACCGCGCGCAGGCCGCGCGCGCCGGTGCCACGCTCCAGCGCCTTGCGCGCGATCGCCCGCACCGCGCCCGGGTCGAAGGTCAGCCCCACGCCCTCCATCGAGAGCATGCGCTTGTACTGCTTCAGCAGCGCGTTCTTCGGCTCCGTGAGTATGGAGCGGAGCGTGCCCGCATCCAGGGGCTTCAGATAGGTCACCACCGGCAGGCGGCCCAGCAGCTCGGGGATCAGGCCGAAAGACTTCAGGTCCTGGGCGTTGACATACTGCAGGATGTGCTGCTTGGCATATTCTTCCTGGGCCTTGTTGGCCGTGAAGCCGATGGAATGGGTCTGTATGCGGCGGCTGATGATGCGGTCCTCGATCGAGACCGGCGCTCCCGCGCGTACACTGATGCGGTCGATGCCGTCGAAGGCGCCTCCGCAGATGAACAGGATATGCTGGGTGTTGACCTTCACCATCTTCTGCTCGGGATGCTTGCGCCCGCCCTGGGGCGGCACCAGCACCTCGGCGCCCTCCAGCAGCTTCAGCAGGCCCTGCTGCACCCCTTCCCCGCTGACGTCGCGGGTGATGGAGGGGTTGTCCTGTTTGCGGGCGATTTTGTCCAGCTCATCGATGTACACGATGCCGCGCTCGGCGGCCTCCACGTCGTAGTCGCAGACCTGCAGCAGACGGCTGAGGATGCTCTCCACGTCTTCTCCCACATAGCCGGACTCGGTGAACACCGTGGCGTCGACGATGGCGAAGGGTACCTGCAGCAGGCGGGCGATGGTGCGGGCCAGCAGGGTCTTGCCGGTGCCGGTTTCCCCCACCATGATGATGTTGGACTTTTCGATCTCCACATCGTCCTTCACCTGCTGCTGCAGGCGCTTGTAATGGTTGTAGACGGCGACGGCCAGGATCTTTTTGGCTTCATCCTGCCCGATGACGTACTGGTCCAGGAATTTCTTGATCTCTATGGGCTTGGCGACCTGGGGGCGGAAGGGCAGGTGGGCGGAGGGCTTTTGCTGGCTTTTGGTCTGTTCGATGATGTCGTGGGCGTGCGCCACACAATCCTCGCAGATGCAACCGTCCTCACCGGTGATCAGCAGTCCCACTTCATCCTTATCCCGCAGGCAAAAGGAGCAGTACTCGAATTTTTCCTCTTTGATCATTCCCTTAAAGTTACTACACTATTTTCATTCAAAAAAACCGGGGGAAGGCTCAGGAGAGCTTGTCCATGACCTTGTCCACGATGCCGTAGGCGATGGCTTCGGGGGCCTGCATCCACAGGTCCCTGTCGAAATCTTTCATCACTTTTTCCACGGGATGCCCGCAGTTGTCGGCCAGGAGTTTCGCGCCCAGTTCCTTGGTCTTGCGGATCTGTTCGGCCTGGATCTCCAGGTCGGCGCTGGTGCCCCGGTACATGCCGCCCAGGGAAGGCTGGTGGATCATCACCTCCCCGTGGGGAAAGATGAAGCGGCGGCCCTTCTTGCCCCCCGAGAGCAGGATGCTGCCCATGGAAGCCGCCATGCCCGTGCAGACGGTAGCCACCGGCGACTTGATCATCTGCATGGTGTCATAGATCACCATGCCGGAGGTCACCATGCCGCCGGGGCTGTTGATGAAAAAGGTGATCTCCTTGCCGGGGTCTATGGCGTCCAGGTACAGCAGGCGGTTGACGATATCCCTGGCGGAGTCGTCGTGGACCACCCCCCAGAGGAACACCTTGCGCTGCTCCAGGAACTTCTTGTCGAACTGCCGGCTGCTGAACAGGTTTTCCAGCCCCTTGGTGTCGGGAGCGGGTTCATCCTCGTCCATGCGTATGGCGAAGGGGGCCCGGCCATGCAGGCCCGCGAAGTTATTTTTCATTCTTTTTGGGTTTATCGTCCTAGTCCTTTTTTTCCTCGGGGGCGGCGATCTCGGCCTGCTGCTTGCGGGGGTTCATCAGGAGCACCTCGTCGACCAGGCCGTAGCCCTTGGCTTCTTCGGCCAGCATCCAGTGATCCCGGTCGAAGTCTTCCTGGATCTTTTCCAGGGGCTGCCCGGTATGGGAGGAGATGATGCTGTACAGCTCCTTTTTGACCCGCTTGATCTCCCGGGCGGCAATCTCCACATCGGATGCCTGGCCGCCTATGGCTCCGGAGGGCTGGTGCATCATGATGCGGGCATGCTGCAGGGCCGTGCGCTTGTCCTTGGTGCCGGCGCACATCATGATGCAGGCCATGGACGCGGCGATGCCCGTGCAGATGGTGGCCACGTCGGGACCGATGATCTGCATGGTGTCGTATACGCCCAGGCCGGCATAGACGGCGCCGCCGGGGCTGTTGATGTACATCTGGATGTCCCGGGTGCGGTCGTTCGACTCGAGGAACAGCAGCTGGGCCGTGACGATGTTGGCGACATAGTCGTCGATCGGCTCGCCCAGAAAGATGATGCGGTCCATCATGAGGCGGGAGAACACATCCATGGAGGCCACGTTGAGGGGGCGCTCCTCGATGATATAAGGCGTCAGCGCGCGGGTAGACTGGCTGGCATACTCGTCGAAGACCAGGCCGTTGATCCCGCGGTGGCGGACGGCATATTTCCTGAATTCATCATTCATGTGCATGGTGATGGTGGTTGTGAGGTAACTGGTTGAATTCTTCCTCGCTCACTTCCTGCTCGGTGATCGAGGCCTGTTCGCGCAGCCAGGCGAAGACCTTGGCGGTGATCAGCTGCTGGTAGGCGTTGTTGAGAAATTTTTCGTCGCTCATCATCTTCTCGGCATACTGTTCCAGGACGGGCAGCATCGCCTCGGAAGGCGCACCCCCGAAATAGCTGAGCAGCTGGTTCTTGGCATGGTCGCGCAGCTCCTCGTTGCCCACGCTGATGCCGTTGTCGGCGATGAGCTTGTCGGTGATGAGGTTCCAGCGCA
>CBINPH010000369.1:0-2895 GCA_966252445.1 uncultured Chitinophagaceae bacterium
GGAGCTGGCGGAAAAACTGCACAGCCTGATCCCTTCGGCCGAGATGATGCGCTTCTGCCTGGACGGGTCGGAGGCGGTGCAGACCGCTTTCCGGGTGGCCAGGGCGGTCACCGGGCGCCCCAAGTTCCTGCGGTTTGAAGGGCACTACCACGGCTGGCTGGACAATGTCAGCTGGGGCCTGTCCGCGCCGTCCATCGACGCCCTGGGCAGCCGGGAGCAGCCCGAGGTCTTCCCCTGGACCGAGGGTCTGCCGCCGCGGACCCGGGAAGAGTTTGTGGTCTTGCCCTGGAACGACCTGTCCCTGCTCGAAGCCTCCCTGGAGAAGCATCACCGGGAACTGGCGGCAGTCATCACCGAGCCGGTGATGTGCAACAACGGCTGCATACCGCCTGCCGAAGGTTTTTTGCAAGGGCTCAGGGCCCTGTGTGACCGCTACGGCATCGCCCTCATCTTCGATGAAGTGATCACCGGCTTCCGCATGGGACTGGGCGGGGCCCAGACGTTTTTCGGGGTAACCCCCGACATGTCCGTGTTTGCGAAGGCCATGGCCAGCGGCTATCCCATCAGCGCCATCGTCGGCAAAGCGGCCTGGATGAAGGCCATCGCCGAGTCCAGGGTGATCCATGCCGGCACGATGAATGCCGGCAATGCCACCGTGGCCGCCGCCTTGGCGACCATACAGGTCTTGGAAGCGGAGAACCCCTATCCCCGCCTGTTTGCGTATGGCCAGCGACTGATGGAAGGCCTGCGGCGGGCGGCTGCCGACACCGGCCGCCACATGCTCGTGCAGGGACCGGGACCCATGTGCCATGTCGCCTTTACCTCCTTGCCGGCTATCCGCGATTACCGGGACACCCTGTCCTGCGACAAGAACGCCCTGCGGCGCTTTATAGCGGGCATGCATGACCGGGGGATACGGATCATTGGCCGCGGGCTTTGGTACATCAGCGCCGCCCATACCGAAGCTGACATAGATCAGGCCATAGCGCTGGCTAAAGAAGTGCTGGCAGAAGGCTGAATATCGTGACAGATTGGAGGGATTCGCGCTGTGCCCCGCCCATCGGATGAGTTACCAGGGGCCCCGGCGTCTTTAGGGTTTCTTTTCTTCTTCTTTTGCTGTCGCGGGCACCGGAAATGGCAACTTTTCAAAAAAATGTTTGCAGAAAAGAAATAATACTATACATTTGACTACATGTAGTACATATTTATTTGATAGGTAGGATACCATGCAGCCGGAAGCGGATACCTTAGCTCCAAAGGCCGGGTTAACCGGAGGAAGTCATTGTTCATTTATGCGTAGCGTCATGCAAAATCAGAGAGTGTTTCCGGCCTGGTGGGAAGCCTGCGCCTTTCTCCCCGGGACACCGGTCGGGGCTGCCCCTCACCCGCCAGGGCAGGGTTGGGAATCCCAGGCTGTCCGGTTAATGAAAACAGTATTTCTCCCAAAGTCCTGGCCAGTCTACTGCTGATCAACGCGGCGCGCCAAGCCGGCCCCGTTCACCGGGTGGGGTCCTGGCCATCGTACACCACAATTACTCATCAACGTACAAATAGACCTGAATGAAACCAGAAAAATTGCAAGGGGTGATCATCGCGATGCCGACCCCTTTATTGGAGAACGAGGATATAGACGTGCCCTCCTTGCGAAAACTTATTGACTACTGCATCGGTGAGGGTGCCAACGGGATCATGCTGGCCGGCACGATGGGAGAGGGGCCTGCGCTGATCGACAGCCAGAAGCAGCTGCTGCTGGCTACGGCGGTGGAACATACTGCCGGCCGCGTGCCGCTGCTGGCCACGGTGTCGGGGTCTTCGACGAGGAAAAGCCTGGAGTATGTGCAGACCATCAACCAGCTGGGGGTGGATTACATCGTGTGCATGTCTCCTTTTTACTACAAATACCCGGACCCTGAAAGCCTCATCCTGCATATGCGCAGGATCGCCGACCATACGGATATCCCGCTGATCTTTTACAACGCCTCGAGCTTTACCGGCAACCAGGTGGACGTCAACACCATGGAGCGCATATTGACCATGGACGAGGTCTCCGGCATCAAGGACTCCAGCGGGCATTACAAGAATTTCGTGGAACTGCTGCGGCGCTACCCGGACCGCGACAGCCGGCCTGGAACGATCATGCAGGGCGACGAGGCGGTATTCGATTCCAGCCTGCTGATGGGTGCCGACGGGGTGGTCTCCGGGGGAGGCATAGCCTACATACGGCTGTTGCTGGAGCTGTACCTGGCCGGTACGGCGGGGGATAAGCCGAAGGCCATGGCCTGCCAGCAGGAATTCTCCGCGTTGCTGTCCAAACTGCTCCTGCCCAACCCGCAGCGCGATTGGGTGTTCAACATCAAGAACAAGCTGGCCAACATGGACATCATCCACAACGATTACGTGACAACGCCTTTCCTGAGCCGCCTGGAAGCCGACGGAAGGGAGATTTTGCCGCAGGCCTGATCTAATCCTGAGCCCCTGGCCCGGGACACAGAGGTAGTTCGCCGCCCCCCGCATCGCCCGCAGCCGTCCCCCCGGGGCCTGCCGGTGAAAGCCCGGGCCTGTTGCCCCAAGGTTTTCGTCGGAATGCTCCTGAGGAAGGGGTGCACACACACGCTGACCAATTCGCTACCCATGAGGACTATACGTATGTTTTTGTTCCCGCGGCGCCCCCTGCCGAGGCTGTGCGTGGCCGCCATGCTGGCCATGGCTCTGACCGGTTTCGCACGTTCCGCCGCGGCGCAGGCGCCGCGGATCGACACCGGTGTCATCTCGAGCTTCAGCACGACAGGCCTGGTGACCAATGCTTACCCGGTGATCGCGCGCATGTCGACGGGGCGCCTGGTCTGTGTGTTCGCCGGCATAAGCGAGGCCAAACCACCGAACATGCAGATCGTC
>CBINPH010000370.1:0-2854 GCA_966252445.1 uncultured Chitinophagaceae bacterium
CAGGAAAAAGGCGAACAGCGCCCCCAGGCCGCGCTTGTCCTCCCGGGGCGCCCGCAGGAAAAGGCCCAGGTAAAAGATCACAATGGGCACGCAGGCAAACATGAAAGCGTCGTTGGAACGGGTGCCGAAAAGGGTGTGGCCCAGCAGGCCCGCCATGGAATAACCGATGAGGGCCGCCACGATGGCCGGAAGAAAGACATAGCCCAGGATCTTGCTCATGGGCATATCCGTTTTCTCCTTGGGCTTGATGACATCCCCTTCCTTGACATGGCGGAGGTTGAAGATGAACCAGATCAGGCCAATGGTCATCCCCACGCCGGCCGCGGCGAAGGCCCAGCTCCAGCCGCCGCCCTCCCGGTTGCGCAGGTAGGCAGCCACGAAGTTGCAGACGAAGGCGCCGATGTTGATGCCCATGTAAAAGATGTTGTAGGCCACATCTTTCTTGGGACGCAGGTCCTCCCGGTTATAGATGTTGCCGAGCAGCGTCGAGATGTTCGGCTTGAAGAAGCCGTTGCCGACGATGATCAGGACCAGGGATACATACATGGCTGTCATGCCCGGCAGCGCCAGTCCGAAGTAGCCCAGTGCCAGCAGGCTGCCGCCGAGGATGATGGACCTGCGGTAGCCCAGGTAACGGTCCGCCAGGAGCCCCCCGATGAAGGGGGTGAGGTAGACCAGGGCGATGAAGGAACCTACCAGGTCCGCCGCCTGGCTGTTGGAAAAGCCTTTCCCGCCGGTGGCGGTGGGGTCGATCAAATACAGCAGAAAGATGCCGACCATGAGATAATAGCCGAAGCGCTCCCACATCTCGGTAAAAAAACAAACCATGAGCGCCTTGGGATGGCCGCGTCGTGGAGGGATGGGTGCCACCGGGGAGGCGGCAGCTGCAGGTTGCTCCATATCAAATGTTTAGGTTTGACGTGTCCAACACCCTGAAAAAGGGAATTTTGACGCGTAAAGTAAAGAAATCTCGACAAACCCCCCATAAAATCCTTCGCGCATTGGCTATCTTCGCCACCGATATCCAAATCGTGAAAAGCATGCGCATCCTCTTACTCGGGGCCGGCGGCCGGGAACACGCCCTGGCCTGGAAGATCAGCCAGAGCCCCCTGTGTGAAAAACTCTTTATCGCCCCGGGGAATGCCGGTACAGGCGCCTGCGGCCAGAACGTCGAGCTGAAGGCGACGGATTTCGAAGGGATCCGCGCCTTTTGCCTGCAGGAGGCCATAGACCTGGTTGTCCCCGGCCCGGAAGACCCCCTGGTGCAGGGGGTGGTGGATTTTTTCCGGGAGGACCCGGCGATCCGCCACATCCCTGTGGTGGGCCCCGGCCGCTCCGGCGCCCGCCTGGAGGGCAGCAAGGCTTTTGCCAAGGCCTTCATGCAGCGGCATGGCATCCCCACGGCGGCCTACCGGGAGTTCACGGCGGAGACCCTGCAGCAGGGGCTGGCCTACCTGGATGCGCATCCCCTGCCGGTGGTGCTGAAGGCCGACGGCCTGGCTGCCGGCAAGGGCGTGGTGATCTGTCCGGACCACGAGAGCGCCCGCGCGGAAATGGAAGCCATGATCGGGGCGGCCAAGTTCG
Organism: uncultured Chitinophagaceae bacterium; assembly: GCA_966252445.1. Lineage (GTDB taxonomy): Bacteria > Bacteroidota > Bacteroidia > Chitinophagales > Chitinophagaceae > CBINPH01. The sequence continues at coordinate 1,585 of CBINPH010000370.1, forward strand.
GGGACGCCGGGAAAAAAGTGGTGGTGGAGGAGTTTCTCTCCGGCCTGGAGCTCTCCGTGTTCGTCCTCACCGACGGACGCCATTACCTGCTGCTGCCGGAAGCCAAAGATTATAAGCGCATCGGTGAGGGCGATACGGGCCTCAACACAGGGGGCATGGGCTCGGTGTCCCCCGTGCCCTTCGCCGACGCGGCCTTCATGCGCAAGGTGGAAGAGCGGATCATCCGGCCTACCATGGCCGGCATCGCCGCCGACGGGCTGGATTACCGCGGCTTTATCTTCTTCGGGCTGATATCGGTGGGGGGAGAGCCCTTCGTCATCGAATACAACTGCCGCCTGGGCGACCCCGAGACGGAATCCGTCCTGCGCCGCCTCCGCGGAGACCTGCTGCCCCTGCTGCGCGCTGCTGGGGAGGGCCATATGGAGGGTGCGACCCTGGAGACGGATCCCCGCAGCGCCGCCACCCTGATCCTCGTGTCCGGGGGGTACCCCGGGCCGTATACAAAAGGGCTGCCCATTACCCTGGCCGGCGCGGTGGAAGAGCCCTGCTGCCTGTTTCATGCAGGCACCCGCAGCGAGGGAGAGCGCCTGCTCACCAACGGCGGGCGGGTGCTCGCCGTGAGCGCCCTGGCCGACGACCTGCCCGCCGCCCTGGAGCTGGCCCGGCAGGCCGCGGACCAGATCCGCTTCGAAGGCAAATACTTCCGCAAGGACATCGGTTTTGAATTTGTATAGCCCTTGCCGGCCGCACGCCGTTATTATGCCGCAGCCATCATAAAATGCCCCGTTTTTCGTTAAAAAGACTCATTTTTGCAAAACTTTTCCTGATTTCTCGATAAACCATATTCATGGGATTTTTCAATTTCTTTACCCAAGACATAGCCATCGACCTGGGTACGGCCAATACCCTGATAATACATAATGATGAAGTGGTGGTGGACGAGCCGTCCATCGTCGCCGTGGAGCGTTCCACGGGCAAGATCGTCGCCGTCGGCAAGAAGGCGATGATGATGCATGAAAAGACACATGAATATCTCCGAACCATTCGTCCCCTGCGCGACGGAGTCATCGCCGATTTTAATGCGGCGGAGGGGATGCTGCGCGAGATGATCAAGATGATCTATCCCAAAAAGCCCCTGTTCACCCCCAGCTGGCGGATGGTGATTTGCATCCCTTCCTCCATCACCGAGGTGGAAAAACGTGCGGTGCGCGACTCGGCCGAGCAGGCCGGCGCCAAGGAAGTGTACCTCATCCATGAGCCCATGGCTGCC
>CBINPH010000371.1:0-2853 GCA_966252445.1 uncultured Chitinophagaceae bacterium
GAAAATGGACCAGCATCAGATGCAGGGGATGTCCAAAGATCCTCATCTCAGATGACGTAGGCCAGCAGGGCAATGAAGCCGGCGACGGCCAGGAGCGCATGCACCACGGCCACCGGCAGCGGGCGTCCTTTTTTGCCCATGTCGCGGAAGAACAGGTAAAAGCCGCCCAGCGCGGCGATGACGAACAGGATGAGGCTGACTTTGGGAAAAGCGCCGGGATGCTGCAGGGCATAGACGATCAGCAGGACCAGCCCGGCGGCTGCGACGCCGCCATGGGTGAAGATGACCGCCCGCGAGGCATCCTTACGGGTGAGCCACTTGATGAAGATGCTGAGGCCGAAGGCGGCCGCCAGGGCAAAAAGGACGATAGCCAGGTAAATCATGATGTGCAGGTTTGGTGTTATACCTGCATAGAGTGGGCGGACATGAAAAGGTTACAACAGGAAGAATACCGGGGTAAAAAACACGAGGGAAAGCGGTAATTTACACACAACAAAAGCACTGCTAAAAACCATTTTTTGTTTTACTTGCCGCCTGCCGCAGGGACCTCCGGGTCTCCTCCGGCGCAGATTTTGGTTGATTAAAAGGCGACGCCGGGGGCGCTCCCCGCGCACCCGGTCAATGCCTTTGCTGCCTTATTTCCGCTCTCTGGAGGGTGCGTTATGGAACTGGAGCCTGTAGGCCTTCGAAAAGCTTTCGAGACTGCGATAGCCGCTTTGCACGGCAATCTGGCCGATGGACAAACGGCTGTCCAGCAGGAGGGAGCGCGCCCTGAGCAGGCGGCATTCCCGGAGCATGCGGTAGGGCGTCGTCTCGAAGAGCATCCTGAATCCCCGGCTGAGCTTCTGGGCGCTGAGGCCCACCTTCTCGCCGAGCTGCTGCAGGGTCAGGTAAAGGTCGCCCGCGTCGAAGGTTTCGACCTCCGTCTGGATGATCTCCCGGGCCCGGTGCAGGGCTTCTACCTCCGACCGCCTCAGCTTCAGCTCCCTGCGGGGAGGGCTGGCGTCCAGCATCATGAGCAGCAGCTCTTCGGCCAGCAGGTTGAGCATGGCGGGGGCTGCCCCGGGGTTGCGCAGGCAGCGGAAGAGCCGGTCGATCTGGTAGCGGATCTCCCCGCTGATGCGGTTGACCCCGCTAAAGAGGCTGACGGGATGCCGGGGACTACCCCGCAGCTCGTGGAGAAAGGGGACCAGGTGGGGGAAATCCCCACTCAGGGACTCCAGCAGCTGTGCGGTAGGGTGGATGTCCAGGGTCTGGTACTCCCCGCCCTCCGGGAAGAAGACCCTGTTCTCCATGTACGGGGATCCGGTGAGGTTGTATTCCCCCTGGGCGAAGATGCTGTTCGTCCTTGTGCCCATGGACTGGACGTACCGGTTCTGCAGGGTGATGTGGGCTTCCAGGATAGGCCTGTCCACCACGCCATACAGCAGCGTGTCCCGCCGCATGCGGTAGGTGCTGTGCCAGATGCACACATTTTGCAGGGGTATCTTGTGGAAGAGCATTTCCCCGAAGTTGTCGCGGACGGCGTAGGATTCCGCGGGGTGGCGGGGAAAGTCGCCGGCAGGGAGGGGAACGACCTCCACGGAATCTCCGCCGGAGGAAAGGATCCTGAACTCATCGCTCATGAGTCATATGGTTTTCATGCCGATAACAAGGGAACGCCACAGCAGCACGTGTCCGGCAGGACGCCGGAGGATTCCGGGATGCCTGTCGCTGCGGGCAGGATGCAGGACATGGAAGGGCCGTTCCCAGCTTAAATATACGAAATTATGGATGCCGATGCTCACCGCCAGCGCTGGGTAATGCCTCCCTGGGAGGGTGAGCCGCTGCATGCGGTGCTCTATGCCAGGAAGTTCCCCGGCTACACCCTGACCCTGCGCCCGCTCTGCCCCGGGCGCGACGTGCCGGTGCTGCAGCGCTGGCTGAGCGGGCCTTATGCGCAGCGCCGCTGGCAGGCGCAGGGGACCTACGAAAGCCTCTGCCGGCATTTCGGCGACCGGTTCCGCGTCGGCGCCGCCCACGATTTCATGATTTTTCTCCACAGCCGCCCGGTGGCCCAGGTGGAAGCGGTGCCCGTCTGCGGTGATCCGCTCGGGCGCCAGGCCGCGGTGGCCGAAGACGACCGCCTGATCAACCTGTGGATGGCGCCGCACCGCCAATCCATCCCGGGGCTCTCCGTGCATGCCGCCGTGACGGCCATGCGCTACCTGTTCCGCCTGCCTATAGCCCGCCTGCTCGCGGCTCCCGCCGCCGGCGACGCCCGCGCCAACGCCCTGGCCGTCCGCATAGGCTTCCAGTTCCTGCAGGAGCTGGAGCTGTCCGGGCGCCGGCTCAGGCTCTATGGCTACCGGCGCCGCGATTTCCTCGAGAGGTATCGCTGAGGCCTGACATAAATGGACAGGTTTTTGACAGGAATGGACAGCTTTTGCTTTCCCGCCCGCCTTATTTTGCAGCCCAAGGCCGCAGCCGGCATCCTGCCTGCTCCCGGCTGATTCCTTTGGCGGGGCTGCCGCCCGGCAGCCCATACCGGTCAGGCCATGCACGACGACCACATTTACCGGCTTCCGGCGGACATGCCGCCCTGGGGCGCCGCGACGACGGCGCTGCTGTTTGAAAAAGCCTTCCCGGAGGAGGGCTATACCTTGGGCATCCGCCCCTTCCACCTGGAACGCGACGCCCCCACGGTGCACCGCTGGGTGAACATGCCCTATGCCCGCCGTTTCTGGGGTATGCAGGGCCCCCTGGAGGCACTGCGCGCCCACTATGCCGCCTTCCTTGGCTCCGGCAACGGCTTCTCCCTGATGTTTTTCCTCGGCAGCCGGCCCGTCGCGCAGATCGACGTGTATGTGGCAG
>CBINPH010000372.1:0-2838 GCA_966252445.1 uncultured Chitinophagaceae bacterium
TCTTTGTTTCATGAATGTGGGATTAAGGGTGTTTGAAATAAAATAACTACATCACAATGTCGACACAGAACATGGGGGTTTCGGATAGTTGCCTGCTACCGAATCGTCGGAGGCAGGAGGGCTGCGGCCTATGCCCGCCAGTCCTCCGCGAAGCGGAGCCTGGCCGGGATGGTCCGGCACGAATGACATGATGTATACTGCAACCGGCCCTCGGCCGGCCTGTTGGTCAGAATCCTATGGAGTTGCCTCCGTCCACCGGCAATACGGCGCCGGTGACATATTTGGCGGCATCAGAGGCCAGGTATACGGCTGCCCAGCCGATGTCTTCCGGGTCGCCCAGCCGGCCGATGGGTGTCCGCGCCATGACCCGGTTCATCCGTTCCTTGTCTCCGTTCAGGGCCTTGGCTGACATGTCCGTCGCGATGAAGCCCGGGGCAATGCAGTTGACCCGTATGCCCTGGGGAGACAGTTCCACCGCCAGCGCCCGGGTCATGCCTTCTACCGCAGCCTTGGCTGCCGTGTAGGCGATAACCTGGGGAATGCCGTAGCGGGCCGCCATCGAGCTGATCATAATGATGTTGCCCTGGCCGCGCTCCACCATCCGCTGCGCAATCTCCCGTGTCAGGGAGAAGACCGACTGCTGGTTGACCTGGACCACCTGGCCGTATTCCCGGTCACTGACGCTGAGCATCCCCTTTTTGAGATGAATGCCCGCATTGTTCACGAGGATGTCCACCGGACCGCCTTCCCGCTCCAAAGCCTCGACAAAATCCGGCATGCGCTCGGTCATGGTCAGGTCGAACACCTTGTACCGGGCGGAAGAGCCCAGTCTCCTCACGGCCTCTTCGAGGGCGGCCTCGCGGCGCCCGATGATAACCACCCGCGCCCCATGGCCTACCAGCGCCCGGGCAATGGCGAAGCCCAGACCCGAGCCGCCTCCCGTGACCACGGCCGTGCGGCCGGAGAGATCGAAGGCTGTTGTTTGCTCTTTCATGGTCACTCAGATTGCTGCGCCATCTCCAGCGCCTTGGTGGTTGTATAATATTTGGCCAGCATGCCGGGTACCTCCCAGGCCGGAAGGCTTCCCGCCTGCAGGTACTGCAGGTACCGCTCCATCACCTGCCCGAAATGCGCTTCATGGCCGACCTTGAAAGTCTGGGGGATCACCACGGTCCATCCGTCAGCGCCCTTCTTCAGCTGCACACCCGGATAATCCTTGTTGATGGCCGCGATGGCGTCTTCCAGGCCGACAGCGTAGCCGGCATCATTCAGCAGCTCCCGGAGGGGCCTGATGTAGAGGGTCGGCTCATAGGCTTCCGCCTCTCCTTGCCGGATCTCCAGGGTGGCACGGCTGCCGCGCATAAGCGAGGAATAGGTGTCCCCCGCACCGGCCGGCGCGTCAAAGGTCCATTTGGCCGTCACGCGCGCATGTATGCCCTTGATGGTATAGTCGATCTCCCCGTTCCCATGCGTCTGCAAGACGGAGTCGTCGACAACATAGGGTTGGAGGAAATCGGGGAACCGGTCGGCGCGGGTGATGACGCTGAACTGGCTCAGGGTAATCGGGGTAGGCCATATCCTGGAATGATCGATGCGGATGTCCCGGGCATAGTCGAGCACCGCATCGGGGAAACAGATCCACTGGACCAGGTCCACGAGATGCGTACCCACATCGACGATGGCATCGCCTTCCTGGCGGGGATCAAAGAACCAGTCCGGGCGGACCAGGGTCTGGCCCGATACCTGCTTGAAATAGCGATGCACGCTCTCCAGGACGACGGCGGGGGATGCGGTGGTGCCCGTGTCCAGGGTCCCGAAGACAGCAGGGCTGTGCAGCAGCGCCTTTTGCAGGATGGAGGTGATCTCCGAACGCTCCGTCATGATGTCGTACAGGAGCACATGGCCGCTGTCCGCGTCCTGAAAAGCCTGGCGAAGCAGCTCGAAGCCTTCCGCACTGATGGCCATGGGCTTGTCGGCCAGCACATTCATGCCGGCATCTATGGTCTTCTTGATGTATTCCGTTTTCCGCTGGTTGTTGCCGGCCATCACCACGACGTTGCCGGCCTTGTCGGCCAGCATTTTGTCGAGGAAATCCGGTCCGGTGTATACCTCTTCCTTCCAGTGCGTCGGGTTCTCGGCCCGGGTGTTGTACTGGTGGATGAAATCCAGCTGCGACTGCAGCTCCGGACCGCCGGGGGCATACACATGCACCACCGAGTCTATGCCGGGGTACATGGTCTTCTGCACCAGGGCAGCATGAAAGTGCCCCGGGTCCAGGGTAACCAGCCGTATGCCCTGGCGCTCTTCCCCGCCGGGGGACTGGCAGGAAGCCATCCCCAGAAGCAGGCCCAGGAGCAGGCAGGAGCCCACGGGCGGTTTAGGTAGTAATGTCATGAGGGTTGCCATATTGGTGATGCGGCCGTCGCCGGGTCATGCCCGGTTCAGAGCCTGGTTTCCACATTGAATTCCGGATAGATCTGGTAGGGCCAGCGCTGTGCTCTCGACAACATCGCATTGGCCTCGTCGTCATTTTTGAATTGTTCCTGCTGGGGATCCCAGTGGAGGGTACGCCGCAGCTTCATGGCCGTATGGTTGAGCAGGCATACCGAGCAGGCGCGGTGGCCTACCTCAATGGGTGCAATCGTCTGCTCGCGGGAGACGATGCAGTCCAGCCAGTTGCCATGGTGCTCGCGGCTCTTGTACAGGTGGATCTCGTTGGGGCCGATGACGGATTCCAGGATCTTGGGATCGCTGGCGTTCAGCGACTTGTTGTTCTTGCTCTTGGTGACGGGGTCGCTGGCGGTCACCGAATAGTTGCCGCGGCCGACGAAGATCCAG
>CBINPH010000373.1:0-2834 GCA_966252445.1 uncultured Chitinophagaceae bacterium
GGGCATGGATATCGAAAAGGGTATGCTCACCATATGTATTTTCATCCAGGGCCAGTTCTTCTGAGGATTTCTGGACCCATTCGTAGCGTGTATATACGGCCAAACGCTGCAGGCGAAGGCGCCCTTCCAGCAGGAGCGCGTTTTCGCCCTCATGATGTGGGCTCTTGTTCAGCCCCCAGATGCCTGTAGCGTCCAAGAACTTTTCGTCACCGAAAGGACGGCTGTAGATGGCCGAAGCCGTCGTCCGGGTGACATCTTCTCCCGGGTGCAGCGCCTCGGGGCTCTCGATCCATCCGCGGGACACCTGGAAGGCCCAGTTGTCGGAGGGGTTGAACGAGAGGCGCCCGCTCCAGGAGTCGAAGCGGGGCTTGTCGAAGCCGTAACGCTCTTCGTCTGGTTCCTTGCCGGTAAAGGAGGACGCCTCAAGCCGGAATTTGCCGTAGCGGTATCCGAGGGTAGCCACCCCGAAGGTGATGTGGGTGCCGTCGTTCCAGTGATGGCTGATGGGCGCATCGGGATCCGCCAGCGCCGAGGGCCGGTGCATGAAGGCCACCGAACCCAGGGCGGGCTCCCCGGGGTAGCCGACATACAGGGTAAGATCCGAGCGGGGAGAAAGGGAATAGGTATATGCCGCCGACAGGGCCGCGAAGAGGTCATGCGGGTGCTGGCGGTCGACCAGGGGAACGCCTTTCCAGCTCTCCCCCGACTGGAAGAGCAGGGGGTATCCCGCTCCGCCCTCGGTCAGGCGGTCCAGCGAGAGCATGGCGTTCAGGTGCAGGAGTCCCCGGCTGCCCAGCTTCCGCTGCGCCATGCCCATGAACCAGTTGGGGGCGTCGAGGTCATCGCCGCCGCGGGAACCTTTATCACCCAGGTCATGGTGGGTGTAACGCAGGGCTATATTGCCGTGCAGCATGTACATCCATTTGCGGGAATGGAACATGAGCCCGTAGGTGGGGGACGCGTCGGGCAGCCAGGCCGTACCTGAGCCGTCCCGGCTCATGGGCAGATGCAGGGAATACGCATGGGTCATGGGCACCTCGTCCATCTGCATATGGCCCATATGGTTCATATGTTCCATATGATTCATGTGTTGCATATGGTCCGCCGGCGCAGTCGTATCCGCATGCTGGTGCCCGGTGGACATGTCTGTCATGGTATGTGGATGGTGTTGGGCGCTGGCCGCATAGCTGGCGGTCATGAGCATGAAGGCGCCCAAAACGAATTGGATTTTCATGGTATGCATTTTGAAAGTTGATGAATCTCGCCGGAGACGACCGGCGATGGTCTGTAAGTGGAGCATGGCTGTAGCCAGCTTCCTGGATACCCGCAATTCCTGCATCAAATCAACAGCACACCATGGAGGATGGAACGCATTCTGCCCGAAAGCCCTGGCGGCGCGTTCAAGGCAGGCAGGCGTAGCGCTCCGGTGAGGACGGGCAGGGTAGGGGCGGAGCCGTGTGCATGGGGCGGCGCAGCGACAAACCAGGGTATGGTCAGCTGGTGCTGTCCGTTCAGCGGCAGATTTTCCTGGACCAGGTATTTGGGACCTTCATCGCAGCAGGGCCGGCCCGGCCGCTCGTCGCCGGCAGCCGGCATGGCAGCCTGCTCGACGGCTCCCATAGACTTATGGCAGGAGGGCATCGACGTCGTCAGCAACGACCTTTCGGTGCAGTGCAGCAGACATTCCCAGCTCCCGGTATTGAGGAACAGGTAGAACAGCGCTACACATATAATCCCGATCGTTCTCATATGGCTGGGCCCGTTGCACATCCTTTTCCGGAGTGCGGCGTACGGGTGTGCAAATTACATGTTTTCAATGACTTCGCGGCCAAACTCACTGGTCTTGAGCAGCGTGGCGTCGGTCATCTGCTTGTAGAAATCAATGGTCACCCGCTTGCGCATGATGGCATGACTAAGGCCTTTGATGATCAAGGCCCCCGCCTCCTTCCAGCCCATATACTCGAACATCATCACCCCGCTGAGCAGCAGGGAGGAAGGGTTCATGCTGTCGGTATCCGCAAAGCGTGGTGCGGTGCCGTGTGTAGCCTCAAAAACGGCATGGCCGTCCGTATAATTGATATTGGCTCCCGGCGCGATGCCTATGCCGCCCACGGCGGCAGCCAGGGCGTCGGAAATATAGTCTCCGTTCAGGTTGGTGGTCGCCACCACGTCAAAATCCCTGGGGGCGAGCAGGATCTGCTGCAGGAAATTGTCCGCAATGATGTCCTTGATCAGGATTTTGCCGTGGGCCAGGGCCACCTTCATTTCCCTGTCGGCAGCCTCTTCCCCCTCGGCTTCCCGCCTGCGCTCCCATTGCTGCCAGGTATAGGTGTCTTCCGCAAATTCCCGTTCAGCCAGGGCATATCCCCACAGCTTGAATGCGCCTTCGGTGAATTTCATGATGTTCCCTTTGTGCACCATGGTCACGGACGCCCTCTTGTGGGCGAGAGCGTAACGGATGGCCGCCCTGACCAGCCGCTCGGAGCCCTCCCGGGACACCGGCTTCACCCCGATGGAGGAACTGGCCGGGAAGCGGATATCCACGCCCATCTCCTCCTGCAGGAAACGCAGCACCTTTTGGCATTCGGGGCTCCCTTCCATCCATTCTATACCCGCATAGATGTCTTCGGTATTCTCGCGGAAGATCACCATATCCACGTCTTCCGGACGTTTGACCGGCGAGGGGACCTTGTCGAACCACCGCACCGGGCGCACACAGGCGTAGAGGTCCAGTTCCTGTCGCAGGGCGACGTTGAGGGAACGTATGCCTCCCCCTACTGGGGTGGTCAGGGGCCCCTTGATGGCTACCACGTACTTTTTCAGGGCCTCGATCG
>CBINPH010000374.1:0-2819 GCA_966252445.1 uncultured Chitinophagaceae bacterium
ATATGGACGCCGGGGCGCCCCCGGCGCAGCGTCCCGGGACAGGCGATTGTTGACCCGCGAAGCCCCGGCTTCGCCCTAACGTAGCGGTATGCACAATCATTGGAGGCGCTGCTGGCGCCTGGGGTGCTGGATCCTGTGGCCGGGTATCGCCACGGCCCTCGCCCGTCCCGGCGACACCCTGCTGCAATCACCCTCCGGAAGGATCAGTGTCCGCATCTGGACCGATCCGCAAATCAGGTATGGGGTCAGCTTTGACGGCAGGGAGATCCTGGCTCCCTCGGTCATCGACCTGAAGCTGCGTGGCCATGCGGCACTGTCTGCCCACGCCGCCGTGGGCCATACGGACCGCCGGACGGTCCGTCAACAGATCACCGTGCCCGTCCCCGAAAAGCGAAGGGTCATAGCGGACCGGTACAACAGCCTCCGGATTTTTTTTCGCCAGCCGTATATCCTGGAGTTCAGGGCCTACGACGACGGGGTGGCCTACCGCCTGTCCATGGCCTTCCCCGACTCGGTGGTCGTCGACAGCGAGACCGCGGAGTTCCGCTTTCCGGGCCACCCGGGGGCCTACTTTCCCCAGATACACCCGCGACCCGACGCGGACATCTTCCATACGAGCTTTGAAGAACTTTATCCATTCCGGCCGCTGGACAGCCTCGCTGCGTCCGCCCTGGCCTATTCGCCGGTGCTGGTCGTACCTGCATCTGCGCCGAAAATCGGTATCACGGAGTCGGATCTGGAGGATTATCCCGGCATGTTCCTGCAGGGCACCGGCGGGCCCGCCCTCCGGGCTGTTTTCTCCGGTTACCCGCTGGAAAAGCGCGTCACGGGCGGAGACTATCCGGAAGCGGTGGTCACGCGGCGGGCGCCCTATATCGCCCGGACCCGCGGCACCCGGAGCCTGCCCTGGCGCATACTGATCATCGCCCCGGAAGACCGTGATCTGCCTACCAATGATATGGTGTACCGCCTGGCGGCGCCCTCCAGGGTCCCCGACGTCTCCTGGATAAAGCCGGGAAAGGGGACCGATGAGTGGATCATCAACATTGACCTGTTCGACGTACCGTTTAAGGCCGGTATCAACACCGCCACCTACAAGTATTATATTGATTTTGCCCGGCGCTTCGGCTTTGACCGCATCATGATGGATGCAGGCTGGAGTGACCCCCTGGACCTGTTCCACATCAACCCCGACCTCCAGATGGACACCCTGGCCGCCTATGCCCGGGAGAAAGGCGTGGGCTTGAGCCTATGGACGCTGGCCCTGACGCTGGACCGGCAGCTGGACAGCGCCCTGGAGCAATTCAACCGCTGGGGCGTGAATTTCATCATGACAGACTTCATTGACCGCGACGACCAGGAGGCTGTCCGTTTCTATCACCGGCTGGCGCAGGCCTGCGCCGACCACCACATCATGATCATGTATCACGGTTCCCCGCCGCCGCGGGGATTCAACAGAACCTATCCCAACGCCCTGACCAGGGAAGGCGTCCTGGGCTCCGAATACAACATCTGGAGCGACAAGGTCACACCCGGGCATGATGTCACGCTGCCTTTTACACGCATGCTGGCCGGCGCCATGGAATATGAGCCGGGCATTTTGCACAACGCTGCCCGCGGACGTTTTCGGGCCGTGGAAGGGGAGGTGATGAGCCAGGGTACCCGTTGCCATCAGTTGGCCATGTTCGTCGTGTATGACAGCCCCCTGCAGCTTTTCTCCGGCAACCCTTCCCAAGGCCTGCGGGAACCGGCTTTCATGGCCTTACTCGGCAGCATTCCGACGACCTGGGACGAGACCAGGATACTGGATGCCCGGGTGGACGCCTACATCGTTACAGCCCGCCAGAAAGGAAACGACTGGTTCATCGGAGGCCTGACGGACTGGACCCCACGGGATATGGATCTGCCGCTGGACTTTCTGGGCGACGGCGCTTATACCGCCCAGGTCTGCCAGGACGGCATCAACGCTGATCACCATGGTTCGGATTACCGGATCACGGAAAGCACAGTGTCCGGGGACAGCATCCTGCATCTGCATATGGCCCCCGGCGGAGGATTTATGATCCGACTGCAGAAACGATAGTGCTGGCGTCCCTGTTGGCAGCGCCCGGCTGTTTTGTCTTGGGGCCATGGGGAAAAATCATTACTTTGGCTGCTGTATAGATTTGACGACGGCATGTTAAGTTTGGAGCAACTGTTGATTCGACTGGTACTGGCTACCCTGCTGGGTAGTCTGGTGGGCCTGGAACGCCAGCGCCTGGACTGGGCGGCAGGACTGAGGACCCATATGATGGTCTGTGTGGGTAGCGCTCTGGCGATGATCGTCTCTGCTTACGGCTTCGGCGATGTCATTCAAAACAGCGGCATAAACCTGGACCCTTCACGCATAGCCGCTCAGGTCGTGAGTGGTATAGGTTTCCTCGGCGCCGGCACCATATTGTTCCTGCGCCATGAGGTCATCCGGGGCCTGACGACGGCGGCCGGCCTGTGGACGGTAGCCTGTGTCGGCCTCGCCGTCGGCAGCGGCCTGTATGAAGCCGCCGTCATCACCACTGCCCTGGCCCTCATCATCCTGGCCCTGATCAAGCCGCTGGAAAGAAAACTGTTCGGTCGCGAAAAGCAGCGGGTGATCCGGATGGTCATCAGCCGGGAGGTCACGTCCCTGGAACAGATTGAAAAAGCCATTGTCTCCGAGAACCTGGACATGATGCAGATGGTCCTGCAGCGCGGCGACCGTCCGGATGAGGATTTCGTACAGCTGGTCCTCGGGCTGAACTCTCCCCAAGAAAGGTTCTCTTCCCTGGCTGACCGGCTGCGGC
>CBINPH010000375.1:0-2809 GCA_966252445.1 uncultured Chitinophagaceae bacterium
ACTACCTCAAACCCCGCTGAGGGACCGCGGGGCCGGAAAATTTGAGGAAAGGGATACGGGAGGCCGCCAAACCCTTACCTTTGTGGTGATTTCTTTTTCTCACCATCAAAATCCAACCTCGCAATGAAAGTGACCATAGTAGGTGCCGGCAATGTGGGCGCCACCTGCGCCAATGTCCTGGCACACAAGGATTTCCTTCAGGAGGTCGTGTTGCTGGACATCAAGGAAGGGGTGGCCGAGGGCAAGGCGCTCGACATCTGGGAAAGTGCGGCCGTGAATCATTTCAGCACCCGCATGACGGGCATCACCAACGATTACGGCAGGACCGCCGGCAGCGACGTGGTGGTCATCACCTCCGGGCTGCCCCGCAAACCGGGGATGAGCCGCGACGACCTGATCTCCACCAATGCCGCCATCGTGAAGTCCGTGACCGAGAACGTCGTCAAACACTCTCCCGAAGCCATCATCATCATCGTCTCCAACCCGCTGGACGTGATGACCTATTGCGCCTACCTCAGCGCCGGCCTGGACAGCAGCCGCGTCTTCGGCATGGCAGGCATCCTGGACACGGCCCGCTACAAGGCTTTCCTCGCCGATGAGATCGGTTGCTCACCCAAGGATATACAGGCCCTGTTGCTGGGTGGCCACGGCGACACCATGGTCCCCCTGCCCCGCTACACCACGGTGGGCGGCATCCCTGTGACGGAGCTGGTAGCCGCCGACAAGCTGCAGGCGATCATCGAGCGTACCAAGAAGGGCGGCGGAGAGATCGTCAACCTGCTGGGCACCTCAGCCTGGTACGCCCCCGGCGCCGCCGCAGCGCAGATGGTGGAGGCGATCTGCAAGAACGAGAAACGGATCTACCCCTGCTGTGCCTGGCTCAGCGGCCAGTACGGGCTGGACAAAATATACCTGGGTGTGCCCGTGCTGCTCGGCGCCAAGGGCATAGAAAAGATCATCGAGCTGAAGCTGACGGACGAAGAAATGCAGCTGCTGAAGACCTCCGCCACCCATGTGCGGGAGGTGATGAGCGTCCTGGACAATATGCAGGTTCCTGCCTCCTGAGCAGGAACCGTACTGCGCACAGCGGGGGACCACCGGCCGGTGGTCCCCCGCTGCATATATGTATGTCTGCGCCGGGCTACCCTTTCAGGATCTCATGCCCCATTTTGTCGCGCTTCGTCTGGAGATAGAAGGCGTTGTGCGGGTTGGGGCATATTTCTATGGGTACGTTCTCCACCACCTCCAGACCGTAGCCATCCAGGCCGGCGCGCTTTTTCGGGTTGTTGGTGATCAGCCGCATCTTGGTCACATGCAGGTGCCGCAGGATCTGCGCTCCTATCCCGTAGTCGCGTTCGTCCATGTCGAAGCCCAGCATCAGGTTGGCCTCTACGGTGTCGTGACCTTCCTCCTGCAGCTTGTAGGCCCTCAGCTTGTTGAGCAGGCCGATGCCGCGCCCTTCCTGCTTCATGTAGAGCACCAGCCCGCGCCCTTCCTGCTCCACCATCTCCATGGCGCGCTGCAGCTGCTCCCCGCAGTCGCAGCGCAGCGAATGCAGGATATCCCCCGTGAAGCAGGAGGAATGCACCCGCACCAGCACCGGATCCCCCTCCTTCCAGTCCCCTTTCTTGAGGGCCAGGTGCAGGTCGTGGCTGTTGACCTGGCTGAAGGCAATCAGCTCGAAGTCCCCGTGGTGGGTGGGCATGTGCACGCGCACTTCTTCACGGATGAGCGTGTCGCTGCGCATGCGGTAGGCGATCAGGTCACGGATGCAGATCAGCTTCAGGTCAAAGCGCCGGGCGATCTGCTCCAGCTCGGGCAGCCGGGCCATGGTGCCGTCCTCGTTCATGATCTCCACCAGCACGCCGGCAGGCTCGAAGCCCGCCAGCCGGGCGAGGTCTATGGTCGCTTCCGTGTGGCCGGCGCGGCGCATCACCCCGCCTTTTTTCGCCTTCAGGGGAAAGATATGCCCGGGGCGGCCCAGGTCCGAAGGCTTGGTGGACGGGTCCACCAGCGCCCGGACGGTCTTCGCCCGGTCGTGGGCGGAGACGCCGGTAGTACAGCCGTGCCCCAGCAGGTCCACCGAGACGGTGAACGGGGTCTGGTGCAAGGCCGTATTGTTGCCGACCATGAGGTCCAGGCCCAGGGCCTCGCAGCGGTCCTCGTCCAGGGGCGCGCAAATCAGCCCCCGTCCGTGCATGGACATGAAATTGATGGTCTCGGGAGTGACGTTCGCAGCGGCGGTAATGAAATCGCCTTCGTTCTCCCGGTCTTCGTCGTCCACCACGATAACCAGCTTACCCTGGCGTATATCCTCGATGGCGTCCTCGATCTTGTCAAACATAGCTTGCATGTCTTTGGAACCCTGCCCCGCAAAGGTAGGGTATTCCGGGGGACGTCGCCCCCGGGACAGGGCGGGGCGGAGCCCGCTGGCGGAAAATGTAAATTTTCCGCGGTTCCTTCACCGAAAAGCCGTCGCTCGCCTGATTTTTTGAATTTTTTCGAAGCGTGGCGGCCTCGGACTGCTGTCGGGGGAAAAACAGCTGGCCTTCACCTTTTGTTCATTTCGGGGCGGTTCCCCAAAACCCGCATATTTACTTTCTTTGCATATCCAATCCACGAAAAACTCCATGAAAATGCCGAAATGTTACCTCCCCTTCGTTTTACTGCTTTTTTGCACCCTCCCTGCCCTCGGACAGGTGACCCCCGGAAGCATCACGTGCCGGGTGCATGATTCGTCGGGCCAGCCCCTCGTGGTGGACACCGTCAAGGCAACCCACCTGCCCTCTGGCACTGTGTACGGCACCAC
>CBINPH010000376.1:0-2803 GCA_966252445.1 uncultured Chitinophagaceae bacterium
CCCCTTCCCAGGGATGGAAACGCCGTCCGGCCAGCAGGGCGGCGGCTTCCTCATAGCGCCCCAGCAGGTTGTAGAGGGTCAGGTATTCCGTATAGAGATCGTCGCGTTGCCGCACCAGGTCGGGATGCTGCTGCAGCAGGGCCAGCCTGTCTTCCGGGGATCGGTTGAGCCGCCTGTACAGCTGGTCGAGCTCGAAGAGGACCCGCGCGTCCCCGGGATTGCAGCGGAATGCTTTTTCGTAATGTTCCAGGGCCCGTTGCGGGTCCCCGAACTTGTTGTACCAGGCGATGCCCAGGTTGCGGTGGGCGCTGGCGAACGCCTCGCAGAGGCTGACGGCGCGCTCCCAGCAGGCCCGCGCTTCCTCATATTGCCGCTTGTCATACCAGAGGTTGCCCAGGCTGTAGCAGGCCTTGTAGTTGCCGGGTTGCCGCTGCATGGCGAACTCCAGAACACGGATGTCCTCGAGGCGGTTGGGAAAGACCCTGTCCGGGGGCAGGGCGGCGGCTTTGTCCAGGGCGGCTTCGGCCTCGGCGCTGCGCCCCGCCTTGTCGAGGTAATACCCCAGGTAATAGTGCAGCATCGCGTCGTGGCTGCCGCTGTCCATGCGCAGCCATTCCACGGCCTCGTCGTACCAGCCCGCCCGCGCATAGTCTATGGCCAGCGTGATATGGCTATGCGCCCAGCCCCGCAGCAGCCGGGAGAGCTGTTCGCCTTCCTGTGCGGCTTCGTCCTTCCCGCTGTCGAGCAGGCTTTTCCAGCGCTCATAGCGGGACCCGAAATCGAAGGGATCCAGCCGCAGCGTCTCGGCGGCCCAGGCCGCCGCTTCCCCGGGGCGTCCCAGGCGGCGCAGCAGGGCCGCTTTCAGGTGCCGCGCCTGCATGCCGTGGTGGTTGCGGGCCAGGGAATGCTCCAGGTGCTCCAGGGCCTTTTCCGGCGCGCCGCGCCGGCAGTCGATGTAGGCCAGCTGCAGGTAGCCGCTGTCCTGCCAGGCGGCGTTCCAGCAGGCCTTGAAGAAGGCGTCATAGGCCTCGTCCCAACGTTCTTGCTGCGCCAGGCAGAGGCCCAGGTTGTAATAGGGTTCTCCGTCGTAGGGATTGGGGTTGTGCCGGCAGAGCTTTTCTATGGCGCGGCGGAAAAAAGGCTCGGCGAGCCCGGAGCGCCCCCGCCGCAGGTACCAGCGCCCCAGGGCGTTGTTGCAGCGGATATCGGTAGGGTCCCGGCGCAGCCCCTCCCCGTAATAGTCGGGGGGGGCGAAGGTGGCGTGGCGGTATTGCTCCAGGTGCAGGCCGGCCAGGTACAGGTCCTCCACGCTGCCGATGTCGGCCGGCGCGGCGATGGGCTTGGCGGGCTCGGGAATGGGTTCCTCCCCGCGGGATACCGGGCTGTAGGCCAGCAGCAGGCGGCCTTCCCCGTCGGTCAGCTCCAGGCGCAGCGCCTGCTCGGCGGTTCCCGGCGGCAGGGCCAGGCTCTTGTCGTAGATCCGCCCCGGGTCCAGGTCGGCGCGGTCTTCTGCCAGGATGCCGTCCGCGTCGCGCAGGACGATGTGCAGCCCGGTCCGCGGGGCAGTGACGTATATACGTATCCGTGCAGTGTTTTCGCTCACCTCCAGGTTCAGAGCGGCATCTGCGCTGGCATTCTTCACATATCCGATACCGTGATAGGGCATGAAATACTGGGTAAAGACCCGCTCTTCGTTGGGCATGATCCAGCTGAAGTCGGGCTGGTTGTCCGTGTACACCCCCGTCATGAGCTCGAAGTACGGTCCGTCGGCGTCGGTGAGCTGGCGGTCCCAGCTGCGGCCGAACTCGCCCGAGCCCCAGGTCCACTGTTTCTTGCCGGGGGAGACATGGTGGTCGGCCACGTGCAGGATGCCCGCCTGGCGCCCGTGGTCGTAGCCCCCCACGAAATCAAACGCCGAATTGACGGCCATGTAGGAGGTGGGGACAGGGATGTTGGTGTAGCGGGAGATGTCGGTGCCGGGGGAATAGTCCACCTTGTAGTACACCCCGCGGGCCACGGGGAAGGAGGAGACGTCGCGCCGGCCGTGGTCGTAGACGGCATGCACGTCCGGCGGGAACACGCTCTGGTAATGCTCATTCACGTGCACCGCGGGGTTGGCCCACCACAGGAAGGACTGCGGGAAGGGAGTGCGGTTGTAGAGCTGACCCCTGATCTCTATGCAGGCGCGGCCGGGACGCAGGGTGATGCCTGCCATGCCCTTGGTATGGAACATGATCTCGATCTCGCTGACCCAGATGGTGCAGCTGCCGTCAGCCTGCTCCGTGATGGTGCAGTCCACCGGCTCGAAGGTGCTGGGGCGGTGATGCTGGGGCCAGTTGAACTCGATGCCCCCGGAGATCCAGGGGCCCGTGAGGCCCACCAGGGCGGGCTTGATGACCCGGTTGTGGTAGACGAAATGGTAGTCGTGCAGCTTGTCGTAGGCCATTTGTATGCGTCCCCCCAGCTCCGGCAGGACCATGACCTTCAGGTATTCGTTCTCCAGGTACAGGGCGTGATAGCGCTTGTCCTCCTTCTCGTCGTACACCTTGTCGATGACGGGGTGGGGATAGACGACCCCGCTGCTGCCCTGGTACACCCTTTTTTCCAGGAACATGGGGTTGCGGTCGGGCTCCCCGACGCGGTAGGTGGGTATGATGACATCCTCCTCCCAGGCTAGTACACGCTGCATGATATGGTATTATACGGTTGACGGTCACCCCGGCCCGCGGGGGAACGGTTCCGGCGGCTCAACGCGAGCCGGCCTCCCCGGCCGGGGTCACGAAATAGGTTTCCAGTTCTTCCA
>CBINPH010000377.1:0-2795 GCA_966252445.1 uncultured Chitinophagaceae bacterium
GAGCGAAAGGCCTGCTCGGCGCTGCCGTGTGTTCCGGTCGCGGAACCGCCTGGTGTGAGCGCTGCAGCGGGCCAGACACTTGGTTGCGGCAACAAAATCCTCATTATGGAAAGAAGGAAATTTTTACAAAACGGAGTAATGGCCGGCGCATCGGCATGGGCTGTCGGTGCAATCCCTGGTATCGGACATGCCGCCTCCCGGGCGGATTCGATGCGGGCAGAACCTTTCAAGTTGAAATATGCTCCCCACGATGGCATGTTCCGCAACCTGGGCGGCCGGGACGTGCTGGACCAGATAAAGTTCATGCATGACCAGGGCTTTATGGCGCTGGAGGACAATGGGATGATGGGCCGCGAACCGGCTATGCAGGAAAAGATCGGCCAGTTGCTGGACAAACTGGGCATGACCATGGGTGTCTTTGTCCTGGACAAAGGCGGCAACGGTGCCAACACCTTCGCTTCCGGAAGGAAAGAATACACCGATATCTTCCTGGATGGCTGCCGCCGGGCAATCGAAACGGCCAAGCGTGTGCAGGCGACCTGGACCACCGTGGTGCCGGGAGATTTTGACCGTCACCTTCCCCTGGACCGCCAGACGGCGAACGTCATTGATACGCTGCGCCGCGGCGCGGAGCTGCTGGAGCCGCACAAGCTGGTCATGGTCCTGGAGCCACTCAGCGATACACCGGACCTGTTCCTGCGTTACTCGGACCAGACCTACATGATCTGCCGCGCGGTCAACAGCCCCTCCTGCAAGATCCTCTTCGACATGTACCATATGCAACGCAATGAAGGCGACCTGATCAACCACATGGACCGTTGCTGGGACGAGATCGCCTATATCCAGATCGGGGACAATCCCGGCCGAAAGGAACCCGGCACCGGAGAAGTCAACTACAAGAATGTCTTCCGCCATATATACCGCAAACAATACAAGGGCGTGTTGGGCATGGAGCACGGCAATTCCCTGCCGGGGAAGGACGGAGAGCTTGCCCTGATCAAGGCATACCGGGAAGCGGACAGCTTTTCCGTCTAGGCTTTGTCATACCGCTGTTCAGCCCGCCTTAGCGTTCCATGACCTTCTGCAGGTATTGGAAGGCGCTTTGATTGGTGGGGTTTTCCAGGGCCTGCGAGATGTCCATCTTTTCCCTTCCCGTGAGATGCCAGTTCAGGGCGGCGGTTTCATTTTCTTTTTTGGGTACATACTGAAAGATCACCCGGTCGAAGGGCACATTCAGGAAATGCTCGCTGTAAGCCACCAGGTCGTCGTGACTGAAGTCCTGGATGGCTGACCAGTTGCGTTGCATCGTAAAAAGCGGCTCCAGCAGGAGATCGCGCAGGTCCTTTTTCTGTTCGATAGGGAGGATCTCGTTCTTGCGGCTGTCGCGTATCTGGATAAAAACCACTCCGCTGGTATGGACATTGATCCAATCCCGGAACACATGGAGAAACCTCAGGCTGGTTTCCTGTCCGAAGTTGTCCCGGATACCCGCATCCATCACATCGACAATCGGCCGGGTAGGCAGGTATACATTGGGCAGCACGTAGGGGAAAGTGGCGCTCATCCGGATGGCGCTGGTGATGCGCAGGCGCTGCGGATGCTGCCGGGCGAAATACTGACAGAAGTCAATGCCGTCCACGTCTTTCACATTGCGGTTGGGTCGGTTGTACCGCGGCCAGGTCAGGTAGCTGATGGGTTGGGGAGAGATCAGCATCTTGCGGCCATCCGCCGTCACCGTACAGGTGAAGATCATCATGGGAATACGCGCCTCCGCTTCGGGCTTCCGGTAGTCCGCCAGCGGTTTGTCCAGCACGAAGCCGGTGTTGTAGTTCAGCTGCCGTTCGAAAGCGTAGCCGCGGTCTTTGGCGTAATGGTTGCCGTCCATGCTGAAGCGCTGGAACGGGGTAAAGAAATCGTTGATGGCGAACGAGGAAAATATCGCGTTGAGCAAGTCCCGGGAGACGTTCTCCACATAGCGGTTGTCGTAGAGATCCACCGGCTTCCCCTGCACTTTCTCCCAATACAGTTCCCGGAAATAGGATGCCGCGACCATTCCGCCGGACGCGCCGGTGATCAACACTGTATGGTGCATGAGGCCGCCACCGAGCAGGCTGTCTGCCCGCTGCAGCACGTCCATCGCCCAGGTGGCTGAGCGGCTGCCGCCCCCGCTGACATTGATGACGACAAGCTTCGGTTTTTGGGTGCCGGGTATCTGTCGGCGCCAGCGCTCCAGGATTTGCAGGGTGCCGGCCTCGTCCCGCGCGGCTTGGGCGGGAGAGGACAGGCTGTCCAGGTACTGGAAATTGTATTCCGGGCGGCTTTCCCTGTGCTCATAATCCAACCCGTAAGCCTTGTTGCGGGTGTCCACGACCTCGTTGGTGATGGCCCAGTTGAGCAGGAGGACGAACAGGGCCACCAGCGGAATGGACCAGGTGCCCAGCATATAGGCAAAGGCCCCCGAAATGCCGATCAGGACCGAAAAAAAGATCAGCACGCTGGCCCCGGCGGGAATGCGGAAGGCGGGGTATTCCGTCAGGTAGCTCACCACGACCAGGAAGGCGAAGGCGATGACGATGGTGAGCACGGCGGCAAAATGATGGCGCCGGAAGATGGAATCCAGGAAATGTTTGTTGTAGTGGTCCACGTTCCGTGCCCTTTTGATCCTGAACACGGCATTCAGGTAATTGTCCACCTTCATGGCATAATCGTCCACCTGGGGCTCCCGGGTCATGATCTGCTCCAGCAGTTTCCTCGGCCCGCCCATCTTGCGCTGTATCGACCGCATGATCGTGCGG
>CBINPH010000378.1:0-2780 GCA_966252445.1 uncultured Chitinophagaceae bacterium
CTTGTCCCAGCCGATGCCGCGGCGGCTGATGTCGCTCTGGTAGGAGGTGAACAGGCGGATGGTAGCCGAGTCCAGGTAGCGTACGCCTGCAAAGGTGCCTCCGTTCAGCAGCATCTGCATCAGCGCCGCCAGATCATAGGCGTCGGAGAACAGCCCGGCATGGCCGGCCACGCCGCCGAACATCGCGGCACCGGGGTCATGCACGTCGCCATGCAGGCACTGCAGCCGGAAATAAGCCTCGCACTCCGTGGGGGCGATGCGGTTCAGGGGGTAGCGTTCCCGGGGATGAAAGCCCGTGGACAGCAGCCCGATGGGATCATAGAAATGGCGCTTGACGTAGGCGTCCAGCGGCAGCCCGGAAAGCTGCTCCACCACGCGGCCCATCAGGATGAAGTCGTTGTCGCTGTAGATATAATTGTGGCGCCGCCCCAGCCGGCTGTTGCGGATCTCTGCGAACATGGTGTCGAGGTAATCGCGACGCATATACATGTCCTCGGCGACGCGTACGCTGAACTGCGAATCCCGGATATTCCGGTAGATCGCCTGGCTGGGATGCACTTTATCGGTCAGCGTCTCCCGGTAAAAGGGTATCCAGGCCACGAACCCGGCCTGGTGCAGCATGATGTCTCTGACGCTGAGGCCGGCTTTGTCGCTGCCCCGCAGGAAGGGAAGGTACTGGCCCAGGGTGCCATTCAGCGCCAGCTTGCCCTGGTCGTACAGCTGCATGCAGGAGATGGTCGTGGCGCAGATCTTGGTGCAGGAAGCCATGTCATAGATGGTGTTCCGGTCCACCGGGATCTTCTTGTCGTAGCTCAGGTGCCCGAAGGCCTTGTGATAAAAAATCTTGCCGTGGCGCATGGCCAGGATCTCGCAGCCGGGGTAGGCGCCGCGGGCGATGCCGTCGCGGGCGATGGAGTCCGCCTGGCGCAGGTACCGCTCATTCACCTGCAGGGTGGACGGCAGGACATAAGGAAGGTACGCCCGCGTATAGGAAAAATCGTGCAGGCCCATGCCGTAGCTCAGCTCGGGACATACCGTCACGGGCAGCTTGCCGCTGGGGTCGAAGGCCCCGAAAAGCAAATCTGCGGCCACCTGCTGCATCAGCGTATCGCCGGTATAGGCCGCGACCATCGCGGGGCCGTGGCAGAAGTACTTCATGGCATAGGGATTGCCGAAGGCCACTGTGACGGTGGGCATCTCCTCCTGCAGCTGCTGCAACAGCTGCAGGACGGTTTCCGACAACCCGAAATGGCGGGCGGGATAGCGGTTGTAGCCGCCGACGGCGATGATCAGCTTGTCGTAGTTCTTCTTCAGGCGGGTGGCCAGGGCGGCGGCATCGGTGGGGCTGTCGTTGTCCGAGAAGCTGAAGCGATCCATGGGGCGGTAGTGCTGCAGAGCCCTGACGAAGGCGTCCTGGCCGCCGATGTCCAGCACCGCGGCCTGCAGGGTATCCCCCGTGCGGAAGGGCAGCAGGTAGTTTTCGTTCTTCAGCACCGTCAGGGCATTCACATAGAGCTCGCGGTTCAGGGCCATGGTCTGCCGGTTCAGGTCTTCCGCCAGCCCGGCCGTCTCTATGGGCTGCCAATTCCCGAGGCCGGCATTGTACTTCGCGACGAGGACCTTGCGGACCTTGGCATTGATGGTCGACCAGCTGAGGCGGCGCTGCGCAATGGCTGCCTTGACCTTGGTGATGCAGTCTCCGACATCCTCCGGCAGCAGGCAGACGTCGTCACCGGCGATCAGCGCCTCGACGACGGCGCTGCCGTCGGGAAAATAGTCGGCCACGCCCTTCATCTCCAGGGCATCGGTAAAGACCAGGCCGTTGAAGCCCATGTCATGGCGCAGCAGCCGGTTGATGGCGGCGGCGGACAGGGAGGTGGGGCGGTGGCTGCGCTTCTCGATAGCGGGGATCTGCAGGTGAGCCACCATGATGGAGGCGACCCCGGCGTTGATCATCTCCTGGAAGGGATACAGCTCCAGGCTGCGGAGCTGCGCCATGGACTTGTCGATCTCCGGCAGGGCCTTGTGCGAGTCCACGTTGGTGTCCCCGTGGCCGGGAAAATGCTTGGCGCAGGTCAGTACGCCGGTGCTCTGCATGCCCTTCATGTAGGCGATGCCCAAGTGCGCCACCCGGTATTTGTCCTCCCCGAAGGAGCGGTCGTTGATGACGGGGTTGTCGGGGTTGTTGTTGACATCCACCACCGGGGCGAAGTTGATCTGCACGCCTATCCGGCGGCACTGCTCCCCGATGGCCTCTCCCACCGCATACACCAGGCTGCTGTCCTGCAGGGCGCCCATCAGCAGCTGCGGGGGGAAATCGACGACGCTGTCCAGCCGCATCCCCAGTCCCCATTCCCCGTCGATGGATATGAACAGCGGCACCTTGGAGATGGCCTGGTAATGATTGGTCAGCGCCGCCTGCCGCACAGGTCCGCCCTGGAAAAAGACCAGCCCGCCCACCTTCCAGTCGCGGACCAGGCGCTCCACGGCACGGATGTGGTCCGCCCCCTTGTTGGAAAAGGCCCGCACGAAAATGAGCTGGGCGATGCGCTCTTCGGGGCTGAGCTCCTTCAGCACGCTGTCGGCCCACTTCCCGGCGCTGCCGGAGACCGCCCGCCGTTCGGTCGATGTCTTCATGATTCCTGTCTGCGGTTGTTGTGCCTTTGCCGTAAGGCAGCCTGCGGCCACCAGCAGGGCGGCCCACACTCCGGATCGTTGTTTCATGCGCTTGCTCTTCTGACCACGGTGGTCGTCCATGTGTTGAAAGGAGGTTTAAAAGT
>CBINPH010000379.1:0-2774 GCA_966252445.1 uncultured Chitinophagaceae bacterium
CACAGGCCTCCAGGAAGCTCCGGGCGTCCTCATGCCGGGAAAACCGCTGGCCTTCGGCCTTGAAAGTGACGTTCCGCTGATGCAGGTCCCTCGCTTCAAACAGGGCCTCTACCCGGAAATGGCTCTCGGCCTTGAACTGGTTGATCTCCCGCTCGCGCTCCACGATCAGCCGCACAGCCACCGACTGCACCCGCCCCGCGGACAGGCTCTTTTGGGCGCTCAGTTTCCGCCAGAGCACCGGCGAGATCTCGAAGCCTACGATCCGGTCCAGGATGCGGCGCGCCTGCTGCGCATTCACCAGGTTCATGTCCACCAGGCGGGGGCGCTGCACAGCTTCCTGGATGGCTGGCTTGGTGATCTCGTGGACTACGATGCGCTTCGTGCGCTCGGGCTTTAAGCCCAGCACCTCGCAGAGGTGCCAGCTGATGGCTTCTCCTTCGCGGTCCTCATCCGTCGCCAGCCAGACCTCCTCAGCCTTCTTGGCACGGGCCCGCAGCTCGCTGACGACCTTTTTCTTGTCATCCGAAATGCTGTACCGGGGTTCAAAGCCATGCGCAATGTCAATGCCCATCCATTCTTTCTCCAGGTCCCGGATATGGCCGAAGCTGGACCGGACCTCGAAGTCCTTGCCCAGGATTTTCTCAATGGTCTTGGCCTTGGCCGGCGACTCTACTATCAATAAGTTCTTTACCATTCGATGCCGTTTTCCGACCTTCATCCCTTCCCGTCAAGCGGGAAAAAGGTGGTCGAATTTTTGCAAGTATAGAATAATAAGGTCAAATTAAAAAAAATGGCGGCCCGCGCTTCCCGCGGCGGAAGGGGATCACTGCCGCCGCCGGCCGGCTCCGGGCGCTCCTTCCCTTCTCCGAATATTTATGGGGGTATTCCTTGAAACCTTGTAGTAAATTCGTCCACAATTTGAACCCTATGGATGTAGTTATCGTTGGCTCCGGAAACATTGCCCATTGCTTCAGCCAGCTGCTTCAGCTCAACGGACATCAGATTCGCCAGGTGATCAGCCGGCGGGAGGATCATGCACGCCAGCTGGCCGAAAAGCTCAACACCGCATTTTCCACCGACCTGCTTGACATAGACATGAACGCGGACGTCTACCTGCTGGCCGTCAACGACTCGGCGATCCCGGTGCTGGACCAGTCGCTGCGGCTGGGCAAGCGTATCGTTACGCATACGGCTGGCGCCGTGCCCCTGGAAGCCATCGGGCATATCTCCACCAATACCGGAGTCATCTACCCGCTGCAGACGATCCGCAAGGAGTCGTTTTCCCAGCAAAGCATACCCCTGCTCATCGAAGCCTCGGGCGACACGGTGCTGCGCCGGCTGCAGTCCCTGGCCGAGGCCATCTCAGAGAACGTAAAGTATATGAGCTCCGCCGACCGGATGAAAATGCATGTCGCCGCGGTCTTTGCCAACAATTTCACCAACCATCTGATCACCCTGTGCAAACAGTATTGTGAGAAGGAGGCCCTGGACTTCAGCCTGTTGAAGGCGCTGCTCACCGAGACCTTCCGCCGCCTGGAGAACGGCAACCCCGAGAGCTCGCAGACCGGCCCCGCCCTGCGCGAGGATCTCCAGACCATGGATCGGCACCGGGAACTGCTGGACGGATACCCCGAGATGCGCCAGGTCTATGACCTGATGAGTGAAAGCATCTTTCATTACTACCACGCCGCCGGCGCCCTGCCCGGCGAAAACAACCCTTCATGAACCCGCTGGAGCGCTTTCATCCCATCCGCGCTTTTGCCCTGGACGTCGACGGCGTCCTGACCGACGGCAGCCTCTTGCTGACCGAGGAGGGCCAGGCCCTCCGCCGCATGCATATACGCGACGGCTACGCCCTGCAGCTGGCCGTCAAGAAAGGGTATGCCGTCGTCATCATTTCCGGCGGCCGTTCCGAGGCCGTGCGGCAGCGCCTGCTGGCGCTGGGCGTGACCGACCTCTACCTGGGCGTGCAGGACAAAAAAGCGTGCCTGGAAGAGTACCTCCAGACCCGGGAGCTGGACCCCGCCACCTTATTGTATATGGGAGATGATGTGCCGGACTACGGTGCCATGATGCTGGCCGGCCTGCCCACCTGTCCCGCCGATGCCTGCCCCGAGATCAGGGCCATCTCGGCCTATGTCTCTGCCTTTAGTGGAGGCCATGGCTGCGTCAGGGATGTGCTGGAAAAAGTGCTGAAACTCCACGGGGACTGGGAAGCGGAGGCATGGACCCCGCCTCAGTGACCGGCCAGAGCCCCGGACAGGGAGTCCCGGGCTGCCATGGCGGCGGGCTCTCCCCCACACACGAAATACCGCTGCCAGTACCGGTCGGTGAGATCGCCTATGGTCACCCCGGCAGAATAGGAGGCGTGGACAAACTTGTTGTTTTGGAGGTATACCCCTACATGGGAGATGCGCCGGCTGTGGATGCGGAAGAACACCAGGTCCCCTTCCTTCAGGCGGTTCGTTTTCTTGATCTTGCGGGAATCCTCGTATTGCTCCTGGGCCGTACGGGGAATGGAACCGATGCCGAATACTGCGGCATACAGCAGCTGGGAAAAGGCTGAACAGTCAATCCCGGACCGGGTCTCTCCCCCATACCGGTACGGCGTCCCCCACCATTCGTCAATGAACCGGAACAGCGAAGGATTGCTGATGTCGCCCGGGGCCACTTCCAGCAGACCGGCATATTTCCGCTGCAGGTCGGTGGCCGCGGCGGCGGCCGGCGCAGCTGGGGGCGGCTCCGAATGATAGGCGCCGGAGCGCAGGGTGGAG
>CBINPH010000380.1:0-2769 GCA_966252445.1 uncultured Chitinophagaceae bacterium
CCTGCCGTCTTGGAGTAGTCGTTTGTTTTGCATGGATAAAAGTTGAAAGATGAATGAAATGGTCAGCGAGCCATGCCCGGGCGCTGTACGGGCGGCATGATGACATGCCGCCCCCGACGTCCGGGTGGCCGTTACGGGAAGATATATTCGCGGTGCACCGGCGGGGCGCGGTGCCGGCCCGGATAGCCTTGTCCGTGGGCCGGCAAGGCCCGCCTTCGGGCTTCGGGGGGGATGCCTGCCACTACAGGGCAGGCCAAGGCATGGAGGGTGCCATAATGGTTTTTCATGTCGCCAGGTTTCGCTGTGCGCAGATCAAGGGAGGAGGAGGCAGGGACATGCTGCCAGGCAGGGATCGCCGGGCGGCATGGATAGCGCCGTTAAATGTAAACAAATTTTACCGAACCAGCCGATCCTGCCTCAGCGGGGCATGCGGTAGAGCAGGTTGCCTGGTATGATCTGCCGGGGGGTACCCGGCCCCCGGAAATAGGCCTCCACCCAGAACCCGCCCTCGCCGTTGAAGTACTCCAGGCGCAGCGAATGCCTGCCCTTGTCCAGCGTAATATCTCCCGAGCGGGTAAGCACACCGTGCGAGCCGTCATTGTCGACCACGGTATGCCCGTCCACGAGCAGGCGGCTCCCGTCATCGGAAGATGTCCAGAAGGTGTATGCTCCCGGCTGCGCAATGTCCAGGTATCCTTCCATGACCACACCAAAGACTTCCCCGCTGTACAGGGACCGGATCTGATCACGATCGAGCTCGAACTCCGGTGCCGTCCACTGGTGGGTGGGGCGCCGGCGCCGGAAATCGGGAAGGGCCTTCCAGTTTTCCCCCGGGAAAAAGGACACGGTCAGTCCGTGGCCGCCGCCGCGTGTGCTGATGCGGAAATACGCGGTGCGGGTGAGGCTCTCGTTGCCTTGTTCATCCATGTAACGGGCCTTCACGACGGCGGTGCTGTCCAGCTCGAAAGGGCCCTGGTAGAGGGCCGACCCGCTGTCCGGTTCCTGTCCGTCCAGGGTGTAGCGGATGAATCCACCCTCCATGGGGGCCTGCATCCGCACCCGGGCGGGGCTGTCCAGATACAGGCCACCGGCCTGGCGGTACAAGTAGGCGGTGGGAAAGATCAGCGGCGGGGGAAGGACGATCCGGGCCGTCCACAGGTTATCCGGCTCGGCGCCTCCCTGAAAGGCGCTGCGGACGGGCCTGCCAATCCAGGCGTAAGGCGGGGTGATGCCCAGGGCATAGGCGATCGTCGCCGCCAGGTCATAGGTGTATACCGGCTGCCGTATCGTATAGCCTTTCTTGATGTCTTTGCCGTAGTAAATCGTCGCTACCTGGGCTTCCTCCGGTGTCGGCCCCCCATGACCGTAGCCACGCCCGCCGTGATCGGCGGTGATGATGACCAGGCTGTGCTCCAGGATGCCGGCACGGCGAATGCCCTCCAGGATGCGGCCGATGAGCGAGTCGGCCTGGGCTACCGCCTGATAGTATTCGGGGGATCCATGGCCGAAGGTATGCCCGGCATGATCCACATGGTCCAGCTGCAGGAAAGCGAACAGGGGACGCTGCGCCTCGATGTAGCGGATGTACTCCCCGGCCGCCGCTTCCGCGGTGGGCAGGGTGCTGTCGTGGTCCAGGGCCGATTTTTCGAACAGGCGCCCGAAGCCCTGCCACTGGTATACGGCGCCCAGGGCCGCGGCGGGCCTGGCCCGGTGGATCACGGCAAAGATGGTGGGAAAGATCCCTTCATTGTCCATGATCACCGGCGGCAGGGAATGATCGGCCCGTTCCCAGTCGTTGTCGATGACGCCATGCTGCTCCGGCCCGGCGCCGGAGAGCATGGATGCCCAGTTGGGGCTGCTGCTGGACGGCAAGACCGTCCGCACGGCCCATTTGACGGCTCCGCTGTCCATCATGCGGTCCATGACCGGCGTGGGCGCCCGGCGGATACCATCGGGGCTGAGGCCGTCGACACCAATGACAAAGACATGTTCGATACCCGAAGGGTGGTTGCTGGCCGCCGGCCCGCATCCTGCGCAGCAGGCCATGGCCAGGAGTCCGGTCCAAAGTTTATTCTTGATCAGCATCGGTCAATTTATCCAGTTGATACCATAGGGTTTTCCGGGCATGTCAGAGATCCCACCATACATGGCTTTGCAGGTCATCGGCGCCCAGCCATCCCACCGCCTCGTTGTAGTGGTCGAGGTTGATGCGCATTTCATCGGCGGGATAGAGGCAGCGGGAGGGCACATATCCCGGACTTTCCGGACCGGCCTGTATGTCCGGATAACCCGTGCGCCTCCATTCCGACCATGCTTCGAAGCCGCAGAGGTACAGGGCTATATGCTTTTGCAGCCAGATTTTGTGCAGCTTCTCCTCCTGGGAACCGGTATATGCGACGGCGGCTTGCTGGTAATACGAGGGCGGTGCGGCCACGTCGGCTGCCGTAGGGAAAGCATAGCTGGATGGAATGCGGCTGGCATAATAGGCAAACTGGTCTGCGATGCCCTTCGCATAGTAACCTGCGGCCGCGGAAGTTCCGCCGGGGATAAACCCCTTTTCAGCCGCTTCAGCCAAGGTGAACTGCAGTTCGGCATAGCTCAGGGCCGTGCTCTGGGCGGCCACGGGAGAAGCCAGGTCCGGGGCGTACTGCAGGGGTGCCCACAGAAGGCCGGGGGGTGAAAAATTTGCGGGAATGGTGAAATCTCCCGTGCCGTTGACCGCGCCGACATATTCCCGCCCGCCGGCGCTCGTGCTGGCCGGGGTGGGCA
>CBINPH010000381.1:0-2764 GCA_966252445.1 uncultured Chitinophagaceae bacterium
CGCGGGCCTCGCCGGCGAGGCGGACCAGCGAGTGCTCGGCCTCGAGGCGCAGGGCTCCGGAGCCGTTTTCCAGGACATACCGGTAGGCGAAGCCTTCGTCATACGCCCGCAGGAGGAGGGTCAGGGACAGGTCCGCCGCCCCTGTGCTGCGGAAATGCAGCCGCCACTGCCGGTAATGCTCGGGGATGCGGGAACGCTCGCCATAGAGCGGCTCCCAGTACTGGTAGCGGCTGTCCTGCTCCCGGGATATCAGGCGCCATCTGCTGCCGGCGGGCCTGCTGTCCAGGGAGAGCTCCAGGGAGCCCTGCAGCACCGGGGCGCCCCGGTATTGCAAGGCATAGCGCAGGGGCTTGCCCCCCGCGGCTGGGGACAGCTCGGCCCTGAGCTGGCCGTCGGGACTGCTCAGGACCCGGTTCTGGGCCCTTCCCGGTCCGGCCGCGAGCATGAGCTGCAGGAAAGGACAGAGCAAGAAAAGAAGTTTGATGGCGCGCATGGATATGGATTGGGCCGCCGACCGGGCGGCGGCCCTAAAGTAGAAAAAATAGATCAAGGTCTCCTGCCCTCAGGGTCCACACGCAGGCGGTCGAACAGGGCCTCGTTCCAGCCGCTGCCCAGGGCCATGACCCCGGCGCTGTACGTGCCGTCCCGGACCCTGAGCAGGCGCCGCCCGTCCAGGCGGACCTCCAGGGTGTCCCCCGCAGCAAGGAGCTCCAGGCGGTGCCAGCGGTCGCCGAGGGCCGGCGCCCTGCCCTGCGCCAGCACGCTGTCGGGGGCGCAGCGCTGCAGGCTCCAGCGCCCCTCCCGGTCTATGCCGAAGCGGTATCCCGGCAGCCGGCTGTTCCAGGGAAATTGGTGCAGGCGCGCCAGCAGGTAGGCGCTGCCCGAATCCGGCAGGCGCACATCCACGCCGAGGCGGGTGTCGGTCCAGGCGCTGTCACCGATGAGCAGCAGGGGATGGGGCTGCCGGAACCAGTTGATGCCCTGGCGCAGCGCGCCCTGCTGCAGGTATCGGTGGCCGGCGCTGTCCTTCCGCACCTCGAAGGCCCCGTGGTAGTTGATCAGGTAAGGGGGCTCGCGCCAGAGGCTGTCCCTGTCGAAATCGTCGGCATAGGGCAGGGGGAAGGGGCGGGCCGCCGGGATGGGATGCGCCGGCGCGCCCTTGTGCTGTCCCCGCGTGGTGGTCAGCGAGTAGACCCGGTTGGGCTGCAGGGTGATGCTGAAGCGCCCGTCCCGCGGCTGCAGGTCGGACTGCCGCTCGAAAAGGAACTGCTTGAAGGCCGAGGACCATACCGCCAGGGGGCGGGCAGAGAGCCCGCCGGCCGGCCGGAAATGCAGGGTCTGCGGCTCTTTGGCGTCCATGGTCTCGATGACCAGGCTGTAATCTCCGGAGGCGGGGTCCCGGAGCGCCACCACGGACCAGCCTTCCCGCTCAAAGTACCGGCAGGCCTGGTCCATATAGCGCCAGCCCGGCCGAGCGAACTGGTTGACATGGGCGTACATCCACAGCGGAGGCTGCAGCTCGTAGTGGCCGGACCAGGGGCTGGCGGCCTTCATCATGCCCGAGCCCGGTGCCGTCAGGAAATACGGGTAGGCGCTGATCAGGCTCCAGTAGATCACCTTGGTGATGCGGGCCTGTATGTAGGCGCGGTTGTTGATGCGCGCCATCCTGGCTGCCGCATACCAGTCCCCGCCCGGGGCGTGGGATTCTCCGCTCCATACGGGCTTGCCGCTGGCTGCCACGGCCGGCGGGGTGTAGAAGCCGGTCTCTTCGGGTACATGGGCGTTGATGGCGTCGATGACCGCCGCCAGGCCGCTGTCGGCCGCCATCAGGGTGGCGATCTTCCACTGGTCGTCGCGCTTCCACTGGTCCCCGACGTCTATGCGCACCCGCTGCAGCCCCGCGCTATCCAGGCTGCGGCGCAGCAACCTGATCCAGGCGGTGTCCCACATCACTTCGTTGCGGATGCCGGTGTAGTCCACCCGGATGCCGTGGTATTTTTCCAGGCCCTGCAGGTAAGCCGCCAGGTAGGCCGCCGTCTCCGGGGCGTAATAGGTCCCGTCGCCCACCCATCCCGGAGCGCCCCAGGCCAGGATCTCCGTGCCGAGGGCGGCGTTCCTGTTCAGGGCCTCACGCAGGAGCCACCACTCGTATCCCCGGGAAAAGTACCCTGGCTGCGGCTCCAGGAACTCCCCGCGGGTGTGGGCATAGCTGAGCTCCGCGCCGTCCGTGGAATTGACATCCCCGCCCGTCTCCACCTTCAGCTGGGGCAGGCTGGCGCCGAAGCCCGGCTTGAACAGGAAGTCCAGGATGTCGCTGCGCCAGGGCTCGGGATAGTCGGCCAGCAGGCGCGAGGAGGCGCCCGCGCTGAGCGCCCCCACGCCTTCGAACACCCGGCCGCTGTCCCGCCCGTCGAGGGTGATGGTGGTCACCTGGGCGCCGGCGCCCAGGGCGTACAGGACCGTGAGGAAGGCCAGGAGGAAGGTTTTCATGGGTGCTGCTGTTTTTGCGTTTATTCGTTGACGTTAATATTTTCCTGTCAGGGTGACCACCGAGCGCGCCGGCACCGCGATGCTGTCGGCGCGGGCGAAGCTCCGCTGCAGGTCCCGCCCCTCGGCGGTGAGGTAACGGTTCAGCCCGGCCGGTGTCCTGCCGCGACCCGCATCCAGGCGCAGCAGCCGGTCTTCCCGGGAGGGGTTGACCGCCACGACGACCAGCGCCCGCCGCTGCGGGTCACGGTAAGCGGAGACGAGCAGCGCATCGGGG
>CBINPH010000382.1:0-2750 GCA_966252445.1 uncultured Chitinophagaceae bacterium
TGTTTCTCATCTACCTGTTCATGGGCGTAGCCACGGCGGGCATTAACTTATCCCTGACCAATATAGGGCTGAAGCTGGCGCCCCGTGCAGAATCCATTGTGTACCTGTCCACGAAAAACGTGATGACCGCCTTTTTTTCCTCGGTTGCTCCTCTGGTGGGCGGGTACATGGCGGATTTTTTCATGCACCGCTATCTGCAGATCCGGCTGGAATGGACCGGTCCCCGCTTGAGCAAGGCCTTTCGCATATTGGAGCTGCACGAGTGGAATTTCCTTTTCCTGATCGCGGCCCTGATGGCCTTTGTGGCGCTGGAACTGCTGGTCCAGGTCAAGGAATCCGGGGAGGTCAACAAGGAGGATGTGCGCCGCATCCTGCGCAAGAGCGTACGGGGGTCGCTGAAGGAGTATTTCTTCCTGGGACAGGTGATGGGATGGCCGGAGCAGTTTTGGCTCCTGATCAGGAAATACCTCCCGTTCCGGCAGGAACGCTTCGATCCGGAAAGAAAGAAGGAGTTTCCCTGATTGGTTATTTTTGCGCCACCATAAAATCGACCCCAAAATGGAATACCGGCTGACAGGAAGCATTCAACAATACGCCTGGGGCGGGTATGAATATATACCGCAACTGCTGCACAGGCCGAACGAAGGACATCGCCCCTGGGCGGAATACTGGCTGGGGGCCCATGACAAGTCGCCCTCCATGGTCCGCGTTGAAGACGGCGGCCATGTGCCGCTTCCGGAGCTGATCCGCCTGGATCCGGCCCGTATGCTGGGCCCGGAGGTCACCCGTCGTTTCGGCCGTCTTCCCTTTCTGCTCAAAGTGCTGGATGTACGGGATATGTTGTCCATCCAGGTGCACCCCTCCAAGCGCGAGGCAGAGAAAGGCTTCGCGGCGGAGGACCGTGCGGGTATACCCCGGGACGCGCCGGACCGCAACTATCGGGACGACAACCACAAGCCCGAGATGATGGTCGCGCTCAGCGAGTTTTACCTGCTGCACGGCTTCCGTCCCCCGGCCGAGCTGCGGCAGGTCCTGCTGGGGGTGCCGGAACTGCGTGGCCTGGAAAGGCTGTTTGATGCGGAAGGCTATGCCGGTTTGTATAGGCAGGTCATGCAATGGCCGCAGGACCGGGTGACCGGCCTCTTGCGCCCGCTCCTGGAACGACTGTTGCCGGCTTACCGGCAGGGCCTCCTGGACAAGACCCAACCGGATTTTTGGGCGGCCAGGGCTGTGGACAGCGGCATCAGCGACCTGGATCAGCCCGACCGGGGGATTTTCTCCATTTACTTTTTCAACATCGTCCGGCTATCCCCCGGAGAAGGCATCTTCCAGGCGGCGGGCATCCCCCATGCCTATTTGGAAGGGCAAAACGTGGAATTGATGGCCAATTCCGACAATGTGCTCCGGGGCGGGCTGACGCCGAAGCATGTGGACCTGGAAGAACTGCTGAAGCATGTGCGCCTGGACGGCGTTCGTCCTGACGTATGGCGGTCCGGGGCGGGCTCGGCCGATTTTCCCACGCCGGTCCCCGACTTCGCTTTAAGTAAAATAGCATTAGACAATAATCAATCAATTGACTATCAATCACTTGGTCCGGAAATTGTTTTGGTGCTTTCCGGGCGGGCAGCCTTCCGGGGCCTGCCTTCTGCCGGGGAGGAGCTGCTGGCGCAGGGGGAAGCCCTGTTTATAGGCTGCGGGGAGAAATATGTGCTGTGTGCTAGTGAAAAGTCATTGATTTTCAAGGCATCCGTTCCTGTGCGGGAAATGTAGACAATTTTGTAGGAATTCATCCCGATTTCCTCGTACATTTGCCATCCATCACCAATATTAGCGACATCATGAATGCTCCCCGTTGGATAAGATTGGGCTTGCCGGCAGGACTGATCGTGGCTGCGGCATTGAGCCGTTTGCTTCCGCATCCCTATAATTTTTCGCCGGTTGCGGCGATGGCCCTGCTGGGTGGCGCCGTATTCACGCGAAAAAGCCTGGCTTTCCTGTTGCCCCTTGGGGCCTTGTTTCTTTCGGACCTTTGCTTCCAGTTGTTCACCCCTGTTCCGGGCTTTTACGGCGGCGGACAGTTGATCAATTATGGGGCTTTTGCGCTGATCGTGGCCCTGGGCTGGATACTGATTCCCCGCCTCCACGCGCGGAACGTGGTGATCGCCTCCCTGGCCGCATCAACCTTGTTTTTCCTCGTGTCCAATTTGGCCACCTGGATCTTCGCCGGCGGAACGGCTCCCTACACCCGCGACGCCGCGGGGCTCCTGAATACCTTTGTGCTGGGTATACCCTTCTTCGGCAATACCCTGCTCGGAGACCTGTTCTATTGCGGGGTGCTGTTCGGCTCCTATGCCCTCATCCGCCACTTCGTGATGCACCGGAGCCGTGCGACGGCCTAAACACAGACCAAACGATTAATGGGTTAGTAAGTATAAAGCCCTCCGCTGACCGGCGGGGGGCTTTTTTTACGGGCAGGGGTTTCGGGGCTTGTGGCAGATTTTTTGTACATTCACCATAGGCCAAACTGCCCGGGATGCAGCGCATTGTCCACAGCACCTTCTTTAACGCCGATATACTGGTGGGGGTCATTTTCCTAGCCATGGGCCTGCTTATCCGCAGTTTCCCTCCCCGCAGCCGTCGCTCCTTCTACGGCTACCGCAGCTACCTGTCCACCCGTAACCAGCATACCTGGGATGAGGCCAATCTTTTTGCCGGGAAGCATTCGCTGCGCATCGCCGCCGTCCTGATAC
>CBINPH010000383.1:0-2748 GCA_966252445.1 uncultured Chitinophagaceae bacterium
CCCTGATGGGCAAGCAAACGGATATCCGCATCCGCTACCGCCTGCAAAGCTCCCTGGACGGCCGGCACTGGAGCACCCTGGTGGACAAGAGCCGGAACAACACCGATGTGCCCCATGATTATACCGAGTTGCCCAAGCCGGTGCTGGCGCGGTACCTGAGGCTGGAGAACGTCGAAGTGCCTACAGGGAAGTTCGCCATCAGCGGGCTGCGCGCGTTCGGGAAGAGCGCCGGACCCAAACCGGACAGCGTGCAGGATTTTTTGGTCCTGCGCACCGAACGGGACAAAAGAAGCGCCTGGTTGCGATGGCAGCCCGTGGACGGGGCTTATGCCTATAACCTCAGTTATGGGACAGCCCCGGATAAACTGTACCAGCACATCATGGTTTACGGAGATAATCAGTATTTTTTGACCACGCTGGACCGGGAGAGCACCTATTACTTCAGCATCGAAGCCCTGAACGAAGCGGGGGTGTCGCCGCGCAAAGCCGTTGTGGAAGCAAAATAACGTATATGCATATATCGAACAACATGCGGGCATGGATCGTTCTCTGGCCGTTGGCCGTGCAGGCCTGCCACTCCGCTCCCCCGGCTGGCGCCAGCCGCGTGGCGCCGGCGGACAGCCTGCCGGACCAGGTCTTGCTGGACACGGTGGAGCGCGCCGCCTTCCGGTATTTCTGGGAGGGGGCCGAGCCGCGGAGCGGCATGGCGCGGGAGCGGATCCATGTGGATGGTGTCTATCCGGAACATGATCAGGACGTGGTCACCACAGGCGGCAGCGGCTTCGGCATCATGGCCATCATCGCTGCGACCCACCGGGGTTGGATCAGCCGCGAGCAGGCCCGGGAGCGCCTCGACAAGATCGCCGGTTTCCTGGAGCGGGCTGACCGCTTTCACGGGGCCTGGCCCCACTGGCTCCATGGCCCCAGCGGAAAGGTCAAGCCTTTTAGCCCCAAGGACGACGGGGGCGACCTGGTAGAGACCTCTTTCCTGGTGCAGGGCCTGCTCTGCGCCCGGCAGTATTTCCGGGAAGGCAGCCCTGCGGAGCAGGCCCTTGCCGCCCGGCTGGACAGCCTCTGGAGGCAGGTCGACTGGAACTGGTATCGCCAGGGCCGGAACGTCCTGTACTGGCATTGGAGCCCCGACTATGCCTGGGCCATGAATTTTCCGATCCACGGGTACAACGAATGCCTGATCACCTATATCCTGGCCGCCTCGTCCCCCACACATGGCGTTCCCCCGGAAGTGTATCATGAAGGCTGGGCGGAGAACGGCGCCATCCGCGATGTGCACCGGGCACAGGGCGACACCCTGCAGCTGCGTCATCAGGGCGATGCCGCTCTCGGAGGCCCGCTGTTCTGGGCTCATTATTCCTACCTGGGCCTGGACCCGCGGGGGCTGAGGGACCGCTATGCGGATTATGGCCGGGAAAACACCAGCCAGGCCCTGATCAACTATAAGTGGTGCGTACGCAATCCCCTGCACTACAAAGGATATGGCCCCGACAGCTGGGGGCTGACCTCCAGCTATTCGGTCAAGGGCTATGCCGGCCATGCCCCCGGCCAGGACAGGGATCTCGGCGTGATCGCCCCTACCGCAGCCGTATCTTCTATCCCCTATACCCCTGAACAATCCCTGGCCGCTATGCGGCACTGGTATCAGGGGATGCGGGATCGCCTCTGGGGGCCTTATGGTTTCTATGACGCGTTCAGCGTATCGGCAGGCTGGTATCCCCGCAGGTATCTGGCCATCGACCAGGGGCCGGAGGCGGTGATGATAGAGAATTACCGCAGCGGCCTGCTGTGGAAGCTGTTCATGAGCTGTCCGGAAGTGCAGGAGGGGTTGCGCAGACTCGGCTTCAACAGCCCGGCGCTGGCGCATGCTGGGAAATCGCACCCGGCGGGGATGGACGCTGGGCGTTTTTGACTACATTTACGCATACAAAAAAACAGAACGACCATGCGTAGTATTACCCTGATGATGGTGGCCCTGCTCAGCCTGGCCGGGCTGCAGGCCCGCTCCCAGTCCCATCCGCCCTTTTGGAATGAAATCCAGGAGTTCTGCCACCAGGACAGCCTGCAGGTGCCGCCACGGCATGCCGTCCTGTTCGTGGGCAGCTCCTCCTTCCGCAAATGGACCGACGTCCAGCAAGCTTTTCCGTCCTACCCCGTGATCAACAGGGGTTTTGGCGGGTCCACCCTGCCAGACCTTATCCGGTATGCCGATGATGTGATCTTCCGGTATCAGCCGCGCCAGGTGGTTATTTACTGCGGGGACAACGACGCCGCATCATCGTCCCACATTACTGCCGACAGCATTTTCCAGCGTTTTCAGCGCCTCTACCGCATGATCCGCAGCCGCCTGCCCAAGGCGCAGGTCACGTATATTTCCATCAAGCCCAGCCCGAGCCGGGAGAAACTTTTCCCCGTCATGGACAAGGCCAACTGGGAGATCAGGACCTTCCTGGAAAAGGAGCCCCGGGCCGACTTTGTGGATGTATATCATCCCATGCTCGACGACTACGGCCAGCCGGTCAAGGCGTTGTTTACCGGTGACATGCTGCACATGAATGCCCAGGGGTATGATTTATGGCAGCGCCTGATCGCCCCGCACCTGAAGAAGTGAACGCATCAAATACCATGTCATGATACGGTGCAGAACCGCTTTCCTGTATGCCATGGCTCCGGTGCTTGTGGCGCTGGGTTGTGGTCATCGCCGGGACGCCGGGGAGGGCCGGAACGCTATGCGGG
>CBINPH010000384.1:0-2744 GCA_966252445.1 uncultured Chitinophagaceae bacterium
CGGCCAGCCCGGTGGCCGGGCCTTGCTGTACATAAGGGCGCACGGTTTTTTCCACTAGGCTGTCGATGGCGTTGCGCAGGGGATTGTTCGACTGCACGGGCCCGGCCTTCGCCGGGGGCGGCACATCCCGGATGGCCAAACCGCTGATGCGCCCCCTGTCGTCGAGGGCCAGCCACACATTCTTGATCCCGTGGTCAAACTGCGTACGGTAGATCGTGAACCCTTCCGAGACGCCCTGCCGGTCGGTGCTGCGGATGGATCCCCACCTGTGACGAAGCCCCGACAGCCAGTCTGCAAATTCCCCTTCCCGCATATACCCCTGAAAAGAGGGGCTGCACAGGGCATATATCCGGGAAGTCTGGCCGGCGTTGAAGTATTGCACCAGGGACTCCCTGACACTGTCCATGGCGGTACGGGACTGCCCCAAGCCCGGAAGGGGCATTGTGGCCATGCCCAGCAGCACAAAAAGCCCAATGCGGCGCATATACGTCATTTAAAGCGTCAGGGTAAATCTGGCAGACAGGGTGTCCGTTGAGCTGCCGCCGACAAAGACCTCCACATCGCCCGGCTCAGCCACCCACCTCAGTTGCCGGTCCGGGAAGCGCAGGTCCTCGACACCCAGGGTAAAATGCAGGGTCTTTTCTTCACCTGCCTGTAAAAATACTTTCCGCCAGCGGCGCAGCTGCCGGAGCGGGCGCGTAACACTCGCGACCAGGTCGCGAATATACAACTGTACAGTCTCTTCGCCGTCCCGGTGGCCATCGTTGCGCACCGTTACCGAAACGTCCAGGGTGCTGTCCGGCGACAAGACCCTGTGGTCGAGGCGCAGATCATGATAGCTGAACGTCATGTAGCTGAGGCCGTATCCGAATGGATACAGGGCAGTATTGGGTGCATCCAGGTATTTGGAGGTGTATTTCACTTCCGGATCCCGCGGTCTTCCGGTATTTTTTTCGCTGTAGTACACCGGTATCTGACCGACGGCATTGGGAAAGGACATGGCCAGCTTGCCCGTGGGCGCGGCTGCTCCGAACAGGATGTCTGCGACGGCATGCCCGGCCTCCGTGCCCAGGAACCAGGTCTCCAGGATGGCGGGCACGTGGGCGTCCTCCCAGGTCAGCACCAAGGGGCGGCCGTTGGACAGCAGCAGCACCACCGGCTTTCCCGTCGCCGACACCGCCTCCAGGAGGTCTCGTTGACAGGCTGGAAGGCGGATGTCGGCGCGGCTCGCGGCCTCTCCGCTCATGCCCTGTGACTCCCCCAGGCACATCACGACGACATCCGCACGCCTGGCGACGGCCACGGCCTCCCGGCGCAGGGCTTCGGAAGAGGCCGTCGACGGGGTGAGTGCTCCGCCCCAGCGGTTGAGCTGCCTGCGCAGGGCCGTGTCCTCGGTGATGTTGGCGCCTCGCGCATACAGGATACGGGCGCTGTCGCCCGCTGCTTCCCGCAGCCCCTGGAGTATGGTGACGGCCTGATGCCAGTCTCCCGCTCCAGACCAGGGACCGATCATGTCGCGGCGGTCATCTGCGAGGGGGCCGATGACCGCTATCGTTCCTTGCTTTTTCAGGGGCAGTACCCCGCCCTCGTTGCGGAGCAGGACCATGGAGCGACGGGCCATATTCCGGGCGAAGGCCAGCTTGTCCGGGCTCATGATCCGTTGCCGCGCCCTGGACGTGTCCATGCGGTTGTAAGGATCACGGAACAGGCCCAGCCGGTACTTGGCTTCCAGCACCCGACGGACCGCTGTGTCGAGGGTGGCCATGGGCAGACTATCGCTTTTGACGAGCTGTGGCAGGGCGTCAATATAGGCGGAACCCATCATGTCCATGTCCGCGCCGGCTTGCAGCGCCATACCGGCTGCAGCTGACTTGTCCGCCGCCACGCCGTGCGCGATCAACTCCATGACCGCGTTGTAGTCCGTCACCACGAATCCGCCGAAGTGCCAATCCTCCCTCAGCAGCTTGGTCAAAAGCCAGTGGTTGGCGGTGGCGGGCACACCGTTGATCTCGTTGAACGCCGTCATCACCGAACCGGCACCGGCATCGACCGCGGCCCGGTACGGCGGCAGGTAATCTTCCATCATCCGGCGGCGGCTCATATCCACCACGTTGTAATCCCTTCCCCCTTCGGCGGCGCCGTACAGGGCGAAATGTTTCACACAGGCCATGACCGTGCTGTCCGAGGACAGATCGCTGCCCTGGTAACCCCGTACGTAGGCGCGGGCTATGGCGGCACCCAGCACAGGGTCCTCCCCCGCGCTCTCCACCACCCGCCCCCAGCGGGGATCCCGCACCAGATCCACCATCGGGGAGTAGACCCAGTTCAGGCCATCCGCAGCGGCTTCCTCCGCCGCCATGCGCGCGGCCCTTTGGATGGCCGACGTATCCCAGCTGCAGGCCATCGCCAGGGGCACCGGGAACACCGTCTTGTGCCCGTGGACCACGTCGAAACCGAAGAGCAGGGGGATGTGCAACCGGGTTTCGTTGACCGCCACCTCCTGAAGTTTGCGCACATACGCTGGCGTATATGCGTTCAGGATAGCACCGCAACGGCCGGCTCTTACATCGGCCAGGTAGCTGTCGCCCATCGTGGGCCCGGTGACGGCCATGTCGCTGGTCAGGAGATTGAGCTGGCCGACCTTTTCCTCCAGGGTCATCTCGCCCATCAGGGAGTCCACGAAAGCCCGCATAGCGTTCCGGCCCTCCCCGGCGTCCCGGCGATGACCACAACCCAGCGTCAGA
>CBINPH010000385.1:0-2736 GCA_966252445.1 uncultured Chitinophagaceae bacterium
GAGGCGTTTTATTCGATGAACTACCCCGCACTGGCCGAAGCCGGGGTAGAGATCAAATACCGACAGGAATATATCCTTCCCCCGCCCACGACACCCTTGAAGGTCTATAAAAAACTCGATGCCAACATAGGCGTGCTGAAGATCTTTCCCGGCATCAGCCCCGCGGCGGTGACCGCGGTCCTGCATACACCCCAGATGAGGGCGGTGATCCTGGAAAGCTTCGGCAGCGGCAATGCCACCACGGCTACGTGGTTTATCAAGGCCCTGCAGGAGGCCGTCAACCGCGGGCTCATCATCCTGGACATTACCCAGTGTGACGGCGGCTCGGTAGAGCTCGGACGTTACGAGACCAGCAAATATCTCATGGATGCGGGGGTAACGAGCGGCTACGACATGACCTTCGAGGCCGCCGTTACCAAGCTCATGTTCCTGCTGGGCCAGGATCTCAGCACCGAGGAAATCAAACGGCTCCTGCAAACCCCGTTGCGGGGCGAGCTCACCCCCATCATCAACGGCGAGAATCATTACTGAACAGGTGACCGGAGGATTCAGGCTTAAAAATCGGGGAATTCCCAGGGTGTCGACATATATTGCCGCCGCAGTGTGGGCTTTTCTCTCTCCCATGGCATGGGATACACGTTCGCCTCATGTGCCCACTTTTCCCACATGGCGGCCATCCTCAGGACGATGTCGGGATACTGCGCCGATAAATCGGTCAGTTCGCTGCGATCCGTCTCCATATTGAACAGTTGCCAGGGCAAGCTGCTGTAAGTCTTCCACTGCCCGTAGGGCCCGTGCAGGATCCCCCCGGAAACGATCTTCCATTTTCCCAGCAACATGGCCCGGTTTGCCTGGTGAGACCAATAGATCGCCCGTTCAGGCAAGGGCTTATCGTCGAAGGTGGGCGTCAGGTCGATGCCGGCGACAGGCGTGATTTCCTTGCCGTTGAATGCACGGGGATACCGGGCGGACGCCAGCCGGACGATCGTAGGCATGATGTCTATTTCATGCCCCGGCTGCGTACGGATAGCCCCTCTTTCGGCCTGTATCCCATCAGGCCAGTGAATGATCAGGGGCGTTGCGATCCCGCCTTCGTATACAAAGTTTTTATACTTTCTGAAAGGGGTATTGGACATGTGGGCCCAGGGCTTCAGATAAGCGAGATAGGTATCTGCCGGTCCGGCCATCACATCCTTGCCCTGCATCACGATTCTGCCATCTCTGGTGATAGGCGGATTGATGG
This sequence comes from uncultured Chitinophagaceae bacterium, assembly GCA_966252445.1. GTDB lineage: Bacteria > Bacteroidota > Bacteroidia > Chitinophagales > Chitinophagaceae > CBINPH01. Next base: position 1,244 of record CBINPH010000385.1, read on the forward strand.
AATATTGCACTTCGTCTTTGCCCAAAGGTTTCAGGCCAGCGGTATCTTTGGCCACCGGGCGGCTTTCCCCCGCCGGACCACCAAATCCGGTTCCTTCCGCATTGCCGCCGTTGTCTTGCAGAAAGATGATCATGGTGTTGTTAAAAATCCCTTCCTTCTTGAGCTCATCCACTATTTTACCTATCCCCTGATCCATGACGGTGACCATGGCCGCGTAGGTTTCCATGCGCCTGGCCATCGCCTCCTTGTCGGTTTCTTCCGACCATGGATGGGTATCCGATGCGGACAGGACGGCATCGCTGTCGATGACCCCAAGCGCCTTTTCCCGTTCAAAGCGTTGCCGTCGCAACACATCCCAGCCGGCGTCGTACCGCCCCCGGTACTGGGCGACAGCCTCCTCCGGCGCCTGCATGGGCCAGTGCGCCGCCGTATAGGCCACATACATAAAAAAGGGCTTGCCGTCCTTCGGCCGGTCACGGACAAAGCGGACAGCATTGTCGCTGATGGCATCGGTAAAATAAAATTTCCGGGGATGATATTGGGGATCATTCTCGGGCGTGATGAGCGTATTGTCCCTGCACAATGAGGCAGGGTCATAATAGTTGCCGGCACCGGCAAGAATACCATAAAACCGGTCGAAGCCCCGCTGCAGGGGCCAATCATGCTGCGGACCGCCTGCGCGGATATTGTGCGACAAATGCCATTTGCCGGCCATGAACGTCTGGTAGCCCGCCATCTTCAGGACTTCGGCTATGGTCACGCAGCGGTCATTCAGTTCGTTGGTATACCCCGGCAGATGAAAATCCCGGTCGGTCATCCACCCCAGTCCCGTTTGCTGAGGGTACAACCCCGTCATCAGGGCGGCACGGGAAGGGCAACAATGGCCCATATTGTAAAAGCGGGTGTACCGCAGCCCGTGCATGGCTAAGGAGTCCAGGTTGGGCGTGTGGATCTCCCCGCCGTAGCATCCCAAATCGGAGTAGCCCATGTCATCGGACATGATCAGAATGATGTTGGGTCGTGCGCCGCCGGTTTTTTCCTGCGCAGCACTCAGGCGGGGGTATATGCCACCTGCGATCAGTAGCGCGATTATAAAGTGTCTTTGCATGGTTGCAAGAGGGTTTTGTTTCCGGGCCAGGACCGGCATGCCGATCATTTTTTTAGGGTCTTCCACCAATGGATCACCCGGGCAGACAAGCGTTGGGCGATATCCGGATACTGCGCCGCCACATTATGGGCTTCCGCTACATCCTTATCCAGGTCATAGAGCTCCAGCCGCGTTCCGTCGTCGTTCACCAGGGCTTTCCACGATCCGCTCAGGATGGCCAGGTCAGGGCTGTGATATCGTGGATTACCCGGCTTGAGAAATGCATCGTTAAACCCATATACCCACATGAGATCTTTTTCCCGCTTTTGAGGACGGCCCAGCCAGGCCGCGCTCATGTCTTCGCCATCCAATGCCGCGGAGGGCAGGTGAACGCCCGCCAGCTTAC
>CBINPH010000386.1:0-2722 GCA_966252445.1 uncultured Chitinophagaceae bacterium
ATAAAAGCTGTGTTTCATGACTCGTCTTCAAACCATGGCCTCTCAAGCCGGCATGGAAGTTAAAAAGATTTGGTGGCTTTCAGGATTGCTCCAGGATGAAAATGCCCCTGAAAGGGGTGGAAGGTTATGCCATCAACAAATTTAGCGCCGAAAAACCAGCCTCCGTCAGGCCCGTCATCAGGACCCCAGAGGCTCCAGGATATTATATTTATTTAAAAAATTTTTTAGACTAGTCTAAAATTTTGTCATTCTGATGTATTTTTGACCCCATGAACAGGATCCCGCCCGCTGAGCAATCGCTTGGGGAAGTGCATGCCTCCGTGGATACGACGGCACGGAAGGGCCTCTGGAAAAAAATACTGGCCTTCACCGGACCGGCGTACCTGATCAGTGTCGGATATATGGACCCGGGAAACTGGGCTACGGACATTGCCGGCGGGAGCCGTTATGGCTATACCCTGATCTGGGTGCTGCTGATGAGCAACCTCATGGCTGTCCTGCTGCAGAGCCTCAGCGCCCGCCTGGGCATCATCCGGGGCAGGGACCTTGCACAGGCCAACCGGGAGACCTATCCTCCCCTGGTCAACTTCGTACTTTATATCCTGGCCGAAATCGCCATTGCGGCGACGGACCTGGCCGAAGTGCTGGGCATGGCTATCGGGTTGCAGCTGCTGACCGGCCTGCCCCTGATCGCCGGCGTGTGCATCACGGTGTTGGACACCTTCATTATCTTTTTGTTGCAACGGCTGGGGATCCGGAAGATGGAGGGGTTCATCATCGGCCTGATTGCGATCATCGGTCTGTCGCTCTTGTGGGAACTGCTGCTCGCCAAACCGGCCCTAAACGAGGTGGCCAGTGGCTTCATCCCGACGCTTCCTGACGATGCCGCCCTATACATCGCCATCGGGATCATCGGGGCCACCGTGATGCCTCACAACCTCTACCTTCATTCTGCGCTGGTGCAAACCCGGAAAATCAACCGGGACACCAAAGGCATCAAGCAAGCGCTGCGTCTCAATTTTCTCGACAGCGCGGTCGCCCTCAACCTCGCCTTCCTCGTCAATGCCGCCATTCTGATCCTCGCCGGGACCGTTTTTTATGCCCAAGGTCACCGGGAGGTGGCCGACATCGCCGAAGCCCATACCCTGCTGGCCCCTCTGGTCGGCAGCACCCTGGCGCCTGTGCTGTTCGCCGTCGCCCTGATCGCAGCCGGACAGAGTTCTACAGTTACCGGGACGCTGGCGGGGCAGATCGTGATGGAAGGATACCTGCGCCTGCGTATCAACCCCTGGCTCCGCCGCCTGATTACCCGGCTGCTGGCTGTGATCCCGGCCGTGCTGGTCTTGTCCATTGCCGGACCTGGCCGGATCGGCGAATTGCTGGTCTTCAGCCAGGTGCTCCTGAGCCTGCAGCTGGGCTTCGCCGTCATCCCCCTGATCCATTTCGTGAGCGACCGGAAAGCCATGGGTGCGTTCGTCATCAAACCGGGGATCAAGGCCCTGGCCTGGCTGATCGCGCTAACCTTGGTGTACCTGAATATACGCATGGTGTATGCCGAGGTGGGCATCTTCTTCGGCGCGCATCCGTCCTTTTGGGTTAAAGCCCTGACCTTGTTGCTGGCCGCGGCGCTCCTGGGCTTGCTCGGCTACACGTTCGCCTTCCCCCTGCTGAACCGCCGGAAAGCCATGCAGTCGGCCAGGATGCATCCCGTCCCCGCTGCCGTCCCGAACCTGAACCTCAACGAGCTACCCAAACCGGAATACCACCGCATAGCCATGGCCCTCGACTTCGGGACCCATGACGCCAATATCATGGCCAACGCCCTGGCCCAGGGACACCCCGGCACGGAATATCTTCTCATCCACATCACCGAAAGCGCTTCGGCCAAGATTCTCGGCAGGGAAAGCGACGACTATGAATCCCGGCAAGACAGGGAACAGCTCAATACATACCTGAAACTCTTCGCAGACAAAAACATTCCCGCCCGCGGAGTCCTCGGCCAGTCCAACCGCGCCAGGGAAATCGTCCGCCTGGTCAATGAATACGGTGCAGACCTGCTAGTCCTGGGCGGGCACGGACATACGGGCCTCAAAGACTGGCTGTACGGGGAAACGGTCAACTATGTCCGCCATTACGTACACATTCCCGTATTGATCGTCCGCTGAGACGGGGATTCCCGCATCCCTTCCCGGCGGCAGCCAGCCTGGGCGGGACCATTCGCCCCGCGGTACAGCCGAGGCCAGGCGCGCATCCGGCCAGACCGCCTATCCGCGCTTTTTCCTTATCTTTGGTTAGTAGCAAAATCATCTTATGAGCACACTAATTCTCAATAAACTGGATGTCAGCCGGATCAAAAGATGTCTCAGCGATGCCAAGGAAACCCATTCCATCAGCCCCCGGGATGCCGAGAACCTCCTGAGCGAGTTGCAAGCTGCCCAAGTGGTTGAGCCCCGGGAAATTCCGGCGGAAGTGGTCACCATGAATTCCATTGTGAAGATTAGCTTCATGCATACGGGCAAGGAGGTCGAAATCCAGATCGTTTATCCAGCCAAAGCGGACGTCAAAAAAAATAAGATCTCGGTCTTCTCGCCCATTGCCACGGCCTTGCTCGGTTACAGGGTCGGGGATGAAATTGACTGGCTGGTGCCGGCTGGGCCAACCCGGATCCGCATCAATGAAATCCTGTACCAGCCGGAAGCGGCCGGCGATTACGAATTGTGAC
>CBINPH010000387.1:0-2697 GCA_966252445.1 uncultured Chitinophagaceae bacterium
CCTCAATACGGAAAGCATCGCCTGGGCCCTGGACCGCCTCTCGATCCTGGCCCTGAAGATCCATCATATGGGGGTGCAGGCGGCCCGCGAGGATGCCGGCGATGAGCACCGCCAGCGCTGCGCCGCCAAGCTCCAGGTGCTGCACGTGCAACGTGCCGACCTGGTCCGCGCTATAGACGAGCTCATGGAGGATGTAGCGGCGGGGCGGCGCCAGGTGAAAGTCTACCGCCAGATGAAGATGTACAACGACCCCAGCCTCAACCCCGTACTGTATCGCTCAAAAGCGGGCTCATGACCCTCGTCGTGATACGCCTCTCCGCGATGGGCGACGTGACCCTCACCCTGCCCGCGCTGCGCGCCGTGCTGGAACGCTATCCCGACCTGCACATCCGCCTGGTCACCCGCCCGGCTTTCCTACCCCTTTTTGCGGGCATAGACAGGTTGCAGGTACTGCCTGCCGAGCTGAAGGGACGCCACCGCGGCCTGCCGGGCCTCTACCGGCTGTACCGCGATATCCTGGCGCAGGGGCGGCCTGCGGCGCTGGTCGACCTGCACGACGTGCTGCGCAGCCGCGTGCTGGGCCTGTTTTTCCGGGGGAGTGGGCTAAGGGTATACCGCATCCGCAAGGGACGTGCAGCAAAGCGGCGCCTGACGCGGCGTGAGAGGAAGCAGCGCGTGCCGCTGAAGCATACCCTGGAACGCTACCTCGACACGTTCACCCGCGCCGGCTACCCCGCATCGCCTGCCGGCCCTCAAGCCATGGGCGCCCTTCCCCTGGGCTGGCTGCAGGAGCGCGGGCTATGGCCCAAGGCACAGCCCTGGGTGGGCATCGCACCTTTTGCCCGCCACCGGGAGAAGCGCTGGCCCCTGGCCAAAATGGAAACGGTGCTGCAGGCCTGCCTGCAACGCGGATGCCGGGTGTTTCTCTTCGGTGCTGCTGCCGAGGCGGAGCCGCTGCAGGCCTGGGTAGCCCGGTATACGGGGGTATGCTGTGTGGCGGGCGAAGCCAGCCTGCAAGAAGAGCTGGGGCTCATAGGTGCCCTGGACCTGATGATCAGCATGGACAGCGCCAACATGCACCTGGCGGCCGTCAGCGGCATCCCTGTGGTGTCGGTATGGGGGGCCACCCACATCTTTGCGGGCTTCGGACCCCTGTACGGCAACGAGCGCTATGTGGCGGAGGTGCCCGTCACGGAGCTGGGCTGCAGGCCCTGTTCGGTGTTTGGCCAAAAGCCCTGCTACCGCGGCGACCATGCCTGCATGGCGTGGCTGGACGCGGAACGGGTGCTGGAGCGTGTCGACGCGGTGCTGAAGGAGCTGCCGGCGCAGGGGAAGACCCTGGCGGCGGGCTGATGCTCCGGTGGCGGATCAGAAGCGTTCGAGGGCGGAGAAAAAGAAATCGCTTTCGATGGCCGCATTCTCGTCCGAGTCGGAGCCATGGATGGCGTTGCGCCCCATGGATTCGGCGAAGAGCTTGCGGATGGTACCTTCCTCGGCCTTGGCCGGGTCCGTCGCGCCGATGAGGGTGCGGAAGTCCGATACGGCGTTGTCTTTTTCCAGGATGGCGGCGACGATATGACCGCTGCTCATGAACTCGACGAGTTCTCCGTAAAAAGGCCGCTCGCGGTGTACGGCGTAGAAATCGCCGGCTTTTTCCTTGCTCAGCCTGGTCATCTTGAGGGCGCTGATCCTGAATCCTGCGGCGGTGATCTTGTCGAGGATGGCGCCTATATGCCCGGCGGCCACCGCATCCGGCTTGATCATGGTGAAAGTCCTGTTGCTCATCCTGGGTTTCTTTTTTCGGCCGCAAAGGTAGGGCAAGTGCGGGAAAGGGAGAAAAAGTTTTGACTTTCAGGATAAAAAGGAGAACTTCGCGTTTCTTTTGACCGAATGCAGCCCTTGATCGATATAAAGCCCCTGCTGAATGGTTCCCCTATACATGTGGTCATCACGATGCACCAGCGTCCCGATGCCGACGCCATGGGGGCTTCCCTCGCGCTGCATCGTTACCTGACGAAAAAGGGCCATCACTCGGTGGTCATTTCCCCCACGGTATATCCCGATTTCCTCAAATGGATGCCCGGCAGCGAGGAGGTCATCATTTTTGAGGGCAACCAGGAAAAAGCCCTGCAGGCCATGAATGGCGCCGGGATGCTCTTCTGCCTGGATTTCAACACCCTGTTCCGGACCAAAAGCATGGCGCCTTACCTGGAGCAGATGAACTGCATCAAGGTGCTGGTGGACCACCACCGCGAGCCCCAGGAAGGCTTCGACTACGGCCGCAGCGACATCAGTGCCGCCGCCACCACCCTGATGATCTATGAGTTCATCCTGGAGTCCGGCGACCAGGCCCTGATCGACGACGACATCGCCCGCTGCATCTATGCGGGGACCATGACCGATACGGGCTCCTTCCGTTTTCCCGCCACCTCGGCGCGCGTGCACCGCATGGTGGCCGACCTGATGGACCGCGGCCTGCACCATGAGCCCATCCACCAGGCCATCTACGACAACTACATGGAGAACCGCCTGCGCTTCATCGGGTTTACCCTGCTGAACCGCATGGAGGTGCTCTACGAATACAACGCCGCCCTCATCGCCATTCCCTTCAGCGACATCAAGAAATACGAGCTGAAGACCGGGGATACCGAAGGCTTGGTCAATTACCCCCTGTCCATCCGCGGCATACGCTTCGCC
>CBINPH010000388.1:0-2675 GCA_966252445.1 uncultured Chitinophagaceae bacterium
GGAGTCTTCCTATATGGCACTATGCCGGGTCTTTGAGCAGGCCCGCCGCGATGGGGTAAACGTGCCGCAGATTGCATTTTTCCTCGCTTTTGGTCCGACAGACGGTAGCCGGGAGGCCATTGAAGAAATATATCAAAAGTTGTATGCGCCGGGGTTGTATAGCGATCTCTGGTTCCGGTGGAAGGGAAAGCCGTTGATCCTGGCCTACCCCGAAATGCTCGGCGATGTGACCGGCGATTCTATGGCGACTCGTTTGCATCATGAAATAAGGAATTTTTTCACCTTTCGTCCTGGGCAGCCATTCTATGACAAGGGGCCGGCCAGGCACGACCAATGGGGCTGGCTGCAGATATTTCCGCAGCACGGATTCGGGATTCAGCCCGATGGCAGGGTAGAGGAAGTGCCCGTCGGTGTGGCCCAGAACTGGTCGGCTGCAAGAGGGCTGACGGCAATGAACGCGCCAGGAGTTTTCGGAAGGAGTTATACGCACGCACAGGGTCATCGTCAGGTATTGGGTGCCGTCAACCATGGATATAACTTTCAAGAGCAATGGGATAGAGCGATTGCCCTCGATCCGGAATTTATTTTCATTACCGGATGGAATGAATGGATCGCAGGACGGTATAAGTTATGGCAACAGCAGCCCAACGCTTTTCCTGATGAATTCAGCCAGGAATATTCGCGGGACATCGAACCCATGAAAGGAGGTCATGCCGACAATTATTATTATCAAATGGTGTCCAATATCCGGCGCTTTAAGGGGACGTTACCCGAAATGCCCGCCTCTGAACCCAGGACCATTCAGGTCGACGGTACTTTTACAGATTGGGCGACAGTACGACCTATGTATACTGCGCATCGTGGCAATACAGTTCACCGGCATAGCCCGGGCTGGAAGGGTCGTTTTTATATCGATACGACAGGTCGCAACGATATTGTGGCCGCAAAAGTCGCACGTGACCAAGACTATTTATATTTCTACGTGGCATCTGCACAACCACTTACTTCTCTCCACAGCCGTGCCTGGATGAGTCTTTTCCTGGATGTGGACAGGGACAAACAAACGGGGTGGCAAGGATATGATTTCGTTATCAATCGACGGTCCCCCGGATCAACTGCCCTGTTGGAGCATAGCGACGGCGGCTGGCACTGGAAGGCGGTAGGCAAGGTGGACTATGCCGTATCCGGTACCGGCCTTGAACTGAAGGTTCCCAGGAAATGGTTGGGGCTCACCGAAAAGATTGATCTTGAATTCAAATGGTCGGATAATATGCAGAATGACGGAGATGTTATGGACTTTTGGCTTCATGGGGACGCGGCGCCGTCTGGAAGGTTCAACTACCATTACACGGCTGAGTGATGTGGGGCAGGACAGCACAGGATGGTTAATGTAGGGCATACCCTTACATTTGGTTGCGTAAGGGCCGGAAGCCTACTTCGGCCTGCATATCTTTGTTCTTCTTAACTACTGCTGTCATGGAAATAAAGGTCCATCCGGGAAAATTGTTTACGGCAAGCTGCCTGGCGCTGCTGGTGACCTCGTTGTCCTTCGGCATCCGGGCAGGGATCATGAACAACCTGATGGTAGAGTTCCACCTGGACGCCAAGCAGATGGGGCTGATCGCCGGCACGGCGTTCTGGGGCTTTCCCCTGGCGATCATCATCGGGGGCATGATCGTGGACCTGGTGGGGATGAAGCGGCTGCTGCTGCTGGCGTTCCTGCTGCATTTGGTCGGGATCGTGTTCACCATCTTTTCCACGGGCTTCTTCAGCCTGTACGTGTCGACGCTGTTCATCGGGGTGGCGAACGGCACGGTGGAGGCGGCCTGCAACCCGCTGGTGACCAGCATATACCCGGACAACAAGACGACGAAGCTGAACCATTTTCATTTCTGGTTCCCGGCGGGCATCGTGATCGGCACGCTGATCTCCTTCGGGATGGCGGCGGTCGGCATGGGCTGGCAGCTGCAGATGGCGACCATGCTGATCCCGACGCTGATCTACGGCTACCTGTTCGCCAAGCTGGACTTCCCGGTGACGGAACGCATCGCCTCCGGGGTATCGACCAAAGACATGTACAAGGCGGTGCTGAAGCCGCTGTTCCTGTTCATGCTGATCTGCATGCTGGGCACGGCGATCACGGAGCTGTTCACCAACCAGTGGGTGGGTGTGTTGCTGCAGCAGGTGACCAAGAGCTCCATCCTGGTGGTGGCGCTGGTGGCGGCGGTGCAGGCCCTGTGCCGCAGCGTGGCCGGGCCGGTGGTGCACAAAGTCTCCCCGGCAGGGCTGTTGCTGGCCTCGGCGATCATTTCGGCCATAGGGCTGTACATGCTGAGCTCGCTGACGGGCGGCGCCATCTTCGTGGGGGCCATCATCTTCGGCGTGGGGGTGGCTTATTTCTGGCCGACGATGCTGGGCTTCGTGGCGGAGAACATCCCGAAATCCGGGGCGCTGGGCATCAACCTGCTCGGCGGAGCGGGGATGTTCGCGGTATCGATCTACATGTTCTTTATGGGTGGCTATTACGATAACCTGATCGCTGCAGCCCTGCCGGCAGGCGCCAGCATGGACGCCTACCGCTCTGCGGCGCCAGGCACGGCCGAAGCGGCCGCCTATGCCCAGGCGCAGGTCACCGCCGGCCCCCAGGTCATCAAGATGACCAACATCATCCCGCT
>CBINPH010000389.1:0-2673 GCA_966252445.1 uncultured Chitinophagaceae bacterium
AACAGCAGGATGCCCCCAATAAAAAAGATCCCGGCGAGGGTCAGCGCTTTCCCCGGATAGGCGCCGAACAGGATGCCTACCGCCAGCAGGGCCATTGTGTGGTAGAACTGGTAACGTACGCCCGTCTCGTATATCTCCAGGACATCGGGGGTGACGCTGGCCTTCAGGCCATGGGCGCCGAAGGCACCGATGGCCACGGCCAGGGCGCCGGAAACGGCGGCTATGATCAGGTATGTTCTATGCATTGGCGTATTTTTTCATGTAGGCTTTGGGGGGTATGCTCCGCGGGATCCACGATCAGCCGGGCCTGGCGGTAAATGGGCTCACGCTGGGCCAGCTTTTCGGCCATGAAGGCTGCCAGCGCGTCGTCGCTCAGGTGGCTGAGCAGCGGGCGCTTCTCCCGCTTGCCGGCGACCCGGGCCACCATATCGTCCAGGCGGGCATTCAGCCAGACGGTAAGGCCCCGGCGGTTCATAAAGGCCATGTTGTCAAAATAGCAGGGGGTGCCTCCCCCGCAGGCAATGATGCTGTCATCCTGGTCCGCCGCCGCTTGCAGCTGCGTCCGTTCCAGCTGCCTGAAATAGTCTTCCCCCTGCCGGGAGAATATCTCCGCAATGCTCATCCCCTTGCTGTCCACGATGCGCTCATCGAGGTCGAGCAGGCGCCATCCGCTGACAGCGGCGAGCTCGCGCCCCCAGTAAGACTTGCCGGCGCCCATAAACCCGAGAAGGAATATCCGCATGAAAGGTTTTTTGATCCAGAATCGGGCGCAAGGTACGCCACCGATCCCGTTCGGGAAGACTTTTGCTGCCGGCGGCCGGGGAAAAAATCCTTCCCGCGGCCTATTTGAACGCGCTGATGCCGGTGATGTCCTGCCCGGTAATGAGCAGGTGTATGTCGTGCGTGCCTTCGTAGGTGATGACGCTTTCCAGGTTCATCAGGTGACGCATGACCGGGAATTCGCCGGTGATGCCCATGCCGCCCAGGATCTGCCTGGCCTCCCTGGCCACGGCAGCAGCGGTAGCGCAGGCATTGCGTTTGGCCATGGAGACCTGCCCCGGGGTCGCGCGGCCTGCATCTTTCAGCACCCCCAGGCGCCAGTTCATCAGCTGGGCCTTGGTGATCTCAGTGACCATCTCGGCCAGTTTCTTCTGCTGCAGCTGGAAAGCGGCCAGGGGGCGGTCAAACTGCTTGCGCTCCCCGGCATAACGCAGGGCGGTATCGTAACAATCCATGGCGGCGCCTATGGCGCCCCAGGCGATGCCGTAGCGGGCAGAGTCCAGGCAGGACAGCGGGGCCTTGAGGCCTTCGGCGAGCGGAAGAAGGTTTTCTTTCGGCACCCGCACCTGGTCAAAAATCAGTTCCCCGGTGGCGCTGGCGCGCAGGCTCCACTTGCCCTTGGTCTCGGGGGTGGAAAACCCTTCCGTGCCACGTTCCACGAGCAGTCCGCGGATGAGTCCCGAGCCGTCCTTGGCCCACACGACGGCCAGGTCCGCAAAGGGGGCGTTGGAGATCCACATCTTGGCGCCATTGAGCAGATAATGGTCACCGCGGTCCTCGACACGGGTCACCATAGAGCCGGGGTCGGAGCCGTGGTCGGGCTCGGTGAGCCCGAAGCAGCCCAGCCACGCGCCGCTGGCCAAGCGGGGCAGGTATTTTTGCTTTTGTTCCTCGGAGCCGAAACGCCAGATGGGATACATCACCAGGGAGCCCTGCACCGAGGCGGTGGACCGTATGCCGCTGTCACCGCGTTCCAGTTCCTGCATCATGAGCCCGTAGGACAGGTAGTCCAGTCCGGCCCCCCCGTAGTCCGGGGGGATGAAGGGACCGAAGCAGCCCAGCTCGGCCAGGCCGGGGACCAGCTCGCGGGGGAAGCTGGCCTGCTGGCAGTGCTCCTCGATGACCGGAGACACCTCCTTTTTGACCCACTGCCGCACGCTGTCGCGGATAAGCTTGTGCTCCTCGCTCAGCAACTCGTCCAAAAGAAAATAGTCCGGTGACTGGAATTGATCTGTCCGCATGCGCTTCCTTTTGGTGGAACCATCAACGAAAATACGAAAGTTCTCCTTGCGGTCCGGCGGGCCGAACTCAGGGCTTCTGCTGCCGCTCCACCCGCCGGTTGTGCTTCATGGCCAGGATGATCATCAGGGTAAAACCGGCGATGCCGGCCAGGGAGAGGATCATGACCACCGGCTGATGGTGGTGCCATCCCCGCCAGAAGCCCAACCCTCCGACAAGGATAAAGGCGCCCCAGGCGGCAAAGAATACCGGATTCATCTTTTTGGGCTCGGTCATGGCCAATGGTTCAGCGCAAGAGTTTATGGGCCTCGTCCCGTACGACTTGCAGGGCGAGATGAACAGGGAAGGCGGTCTCCTGTGCGGACAGCTCCAGGAGGCGCCGGGACAGCAGGGTGCCGTCGGCTTCGGGGTCCAGGCCTTCGGCCATGGCATTGATCAGGGAGATCAGCTGCTCTTTGGCCTGGCCCACAGCTTCCCAGGCCTCGCTGCTCACATAGACCTGCTGGGAAAGGTTGTGTTCGAACTCGGTATGGACATGGCGGATGAGCAGGGCCCTCAGGGAGGAGACGGAAGCCCCGGGAGCGGCCAGGCGGGGAATGAGGCTCGCCGGCTTGATGCGTTCCAGGAAAAGCGCCAGCCGCTCATAGGCCTGCA